>JBPCMC010000474.1:0-5418 GCA_051002645.1 Thermomicrobiales bacterium | reverse complement strand
GTGTTTTTTGTCTTTTTTTGGGGGGGGGGGGGTTTGGGTGTGGGGAGGGGTGCGGGGGCCACACCCCCCCGCAACAATAAGATGAAAGGATACCCTGACTCCGTGAATCGCCAGGCGTCCGTCACTCCGAAGCCCCACCGCCGCTACCTCCGCGCGGCGAGCACGGCGCGCCCGCCGGCGGGTGGTACGACGCGCGGGGGGCTGCCGGCGATCCGGCTGTTGCCGGCGCTCGTCCTCTTCGGCATCATCGGCGTCGTGCTGCTGGGGCGCGGCTTCTGGGACGAGGGGCAGCAGGTCACCCAGTCGACCGGCGCGACGGAGACGATCGATCTCACCGCAACGGGCCCGCCGCCGGACGGCGCCGTCCCGGTCGCCGTCACTGTCCCCGGCGGGCAGACGGTCATCAATGCACCCATTAGTCCCACCGATCTGACGACGACGAACTACCTCGCCCGCCCCGCGACGACACTGACGACCAGGCCGCAACGGATCGACGTAGTGCGCGCCCTGCGCGATCAGACGCTGGACGACATCGCGAAGCAGAAAGGCGTCAGCACCACCGCCCTGATGTGGGCGAACGATATCAGCGATCCCACGACGACACTGCCCGTCGGCATCGCCATCAAGGTGCCCCCGAAGGGGACGATGCTCCACCGCGTCAAGGAGACGGATACGCTGGAGGGCATCGCCCGCGCCTATCAGGTCACGCCGGAGCAGATCACCGCCTACCCCGGCAACAACGTCCAGACAACGAGCGATCTCATCACCGGGATGTCCCTGCTCATCCCGACCGAGAATCTCCCCGCGCGCGACCGGGTGATCTTCTATCAGATCCGGCAGGGCGATTCGCTCTGGAAGATCACCCAGACCTATGGCCTGACCAAGCCGACCTCCGTCGTCTGGGCGAATAACCTGCCGGACAACTGGGTGCTCAAGCCCGGCCAGGTGATCGCCGTCCCGCCGACCGATGGCGTCATCTACGTCGCCCAGGATGTGGACACGCAGCGCACGATCGACGACGCGGTCACGCAGATCGCCAAGAACTTCGCCTGCGCCGCCATCCCCTGCAACGATCCGCCGAGCGACCAGCGCGTCGGGCAGTTGCGGGACGCCGCCTTCACCTTCGGCCCGAACGGCCTCACCCACGGCGGCCGGTTGGTGAAGGGGCAAGAGATCGTCATCCCCGGCGGCATCCCCTATGTCGCGCCGCCGCCGGTCGTCATCCCGCAGAATGTCCAGATTGATAACCCGGAGACTCGCGCCCCCGCGCCCACCACAGCCGCGCCTGCTGCGGCGCCCGCCCCGGTCACAGCCCAGGCGCCCGCCCCCGCTGCGGCGCCCAGGCCCGCTGCGGCGCCAGCCCCAGCGCCCGCGCCCAAGCCTGCCCCCGCTGCCGCCCCGGCCGCCGCGCCGCAGCCCGCCGCAGGCTTCCCCGGCCAATTCCCGGCGGTCTACTACCCGGCGCAGTCGTACAGTTGCAGCGGCCGCAACCCCGGCTTCGTCTGGCCGGAATCGGGCACGATCACCTCGGTCTTCGGGTCGCACAACGGCCTCGATATTGCGACGACGGCCGGCACGCATCTCGCCGCCGCGCAGGCGGGCTGGGTCGTCTACGCCGCCTGGACCTCGGACGGTCTCGGCAACGCCGTCTACATCGACCACGGCAATGGCTTTGTCACCGTCTACGGGCACATGCAGAGCATCGCCGTCAGCGTCGGCCAGCGCGTCTCGAAGGGCCAGTACATCGGCAACGAGGGCAGCACAGGCAACAGCACCGGCCCCCATGTCCACTTCATGGTGATCGACAACGGCAGTTCCTGTAACCCGATCAACTACTTACCATAGGAACATCTACCCACTGCCGCTCCTTACGTGGCAGTCTTTTCGCTTGCACGGCGGCAATGTCGATGCTCTCCCCTACCGTCCGGCCGCTCAAAAAGGAGGTACTCATAGTCGGTTATGTACTTCCGAATGCCATCAGACCAGCATAGAATGATAACGGGGAGAAACTATGGCGCACCATCCAGAAGTCGAACGACTCGCACGAGCCTCATGGGCATTCTATGAGCCGATCCGCTATCGCCAAGGTTTCAAGCAGGCGGCGTTTGATGAGCTGTGTGAAGCGATCCGCGTCTGTACCGAGCGCTGGCGCGACGCGGAAGAAATCCCCAAAGTGCTAGCATGGTTACTGGCGAATTACACCTTCAACATTATCGCCAATAAAGATGTAGCGTCTTGGTATCCTTTGGATGAGGCGCAGCGTATTCACGAAGCAGCATGGACGATACACTCTCTGATTGGCAGATGCTTCATCCCCTCAGCAGGAGTACAGAATGAATATCTGCCGCTGAAGATTCCAAAGAAAGGTCCTTCTGAAGGATCATAAATCTGATCTCCCGCCCTGGACGATCTAGAGCCTGTTATGAACTATGCCTTACAGCGTTCAACGGGTGTATTTCCTCAGTACTCAGCGTTCAGCACATTGTCACCGCTGCCGGCGATCCACGACGCGGACGGCTTTGCCGACCTCGATGCGCTCCATCGCGCCCGGTTCGACGAGCGTGACGCGGCAGGTGAGACCGAGGCGGCTCTTCAGGGCGTCGGTCAGCCGACCGCGCAGCTCACGGACTGCGGGATGATCGGCGTCGAGCGACCAACCGGCGATGCCGTGGAAGGAGGGCGTCACCTCCGCCATCACCTCCATCGTGTCGAGCGGCCCCTCGCGGTCGAGGACGATCTGATAGAAGGGCGCGATGCCGCCCATGCCGAGCATCACCGCCTCCACCTCGGAGGGATAGACATTGACGCCCCGGACGATCAGCATGTCGTCGTGCCGGCCCCGCAGCCGGGCCATGCGCATACTCGTCCGCCCGCAGGTGCAGGGTTCGGGGATCAGGGCGGTGATGTCGCCGGTGCGATAGCGGATGAGCGGGTTCGCCTCTTTCGTCAGTGAAGTGAGGACGAGTTCACCCTGCTCACCGGGCGGCAGGACGTCGCCCGTCTCGGGGTTGATAATTTCCGGCAGGAAGTGATCCTCCGCGATATGCAGGCCGTACTGCGCCTCGACGCACTCACAGGCAACGCCCGGCCCGATGATCTCCGAGAGCCCGTAGATGTCCACCGCCTTGATCGCCAGCCGCCGCTCGATCTCGCGGCGCATCTCGTCCGTCCACGGCTCCGCGCCGAGGATGGCGTAGGCGAGCGGCAACGCGGTTGCATCGATCCCCTGCCGCTCCATCTCGTCCGCGATCGTCAGGGCGTACGAGGGCGTGCAGCAGAGCACCTTCGCGCCGAAGTCCTGGAGGAGCATCACCTGCCGGGCTGTGTTGCCGCCGCTCATCGGCACGACCGTCGCGCCCATCAGCGCGCCGCCGTCGTGCATGCCGAGGCCACCGGTGAAGAGTCCGTAGCCATATGCGTTGTGGACGACATCGCCCGGCTGACCGCCGCCGAGGGCGAGCGCGCGGGCGCAGACCTCCGCCCAGACGCCGAGATCGTGCCGCGTGTAGCCGACGACCGTCAGTTTCCCCTTCGTGCCGGAGGAGGCATGGATGCGCGCCACTGCAGACTGCGGCACTGCGAAGAGGCCGAAGGGATAGTTGTCTCGCAAATCGCTCTTCGTCGTGAACGGCAGGTGCGACAGGTCATCGACGGAGCGCACATCCCCCGGCGCGATGCCGTGCGCCGCGAACCGTTCCCGGTAGAACGGCACCCGTTCCGCAACGTACGCGACTTTCTCGCGCAGCCGCGCGCTCTGCACGTCTCGGAGGCGGTCACGCTCCATCGTCTCGGCGTCACGATTCCAGAGCATTCCCTGCCTCGCTTTCCGTTCATGCCCATCCCGTCTGCGCGACGAATATATCACAGGAGAGCGGAGCACTCTCACAGCGACGCTTCGGCGCACTTTCGATTTGCGTTTTTTTCGTTTGGCTGTTATGCTGCTCGGAGAAGCGATGCCGTACTTCGCTTTTTCTGCCGTCGCATGGAGCCGAAACAAAGGAATCGTCGTATGTCCACCATTTTGGAACGAAACCCGGAAACGGTCATTCTCGACGAGGACGACACTGAGGCATTCCGGGAGTTAGAACGCTTCTTGAAGGGCCATCGCGCGCATTTGACCGGGCCGGATGGTCAGGAGATTGAAATTCCCCCACGGATGTACGACATGATGATCCATTTCGCGCATCTCCTCGCGACGAATAAAGCGGTGCTTGTCATGCCGATGGATACGGAACTCACGACACAGGAAGCCGCCGTCTACCTCGGTGTCTCACGACCAACACTGGTCAAATTGCTTGAAGAGGGCGCGATTCCCTTCACTCGTGCGGGCAAGCATCGTCGCGTCCGGTTTATGGATCTGACGGCATATCGCGACGCGAAGTATGCGGAGCGTAAACGGGCATTGGAAGAACTTACCCAGATGTCCGAGGAGATGGGCGGCTACGATGTCAGCCCGGAAGACCTCGCAGCATTCAACGCGGCGTAGAGAAACGTGTCCGCCACGTTCGGTGCCGTCCTCGATGCGAATGTCCTCATTCCGATGGCACTCTGTGACACGCTGATGCATGCCGCGATTTATGGCCTCTACCATCCTCTCTGGACCGACCGAATCCTTGCGGAGGTTGAGCGGAACCTCGTCGCCAATGGACTTGCCACCGCAGAGCGTGCGCAACGGCGCATCCGCAAAATGATCGAATCCCAGCCGCACGCGATGGTGACCGGCTATGCGAACCTCATCCGATCAATGACGAACGACGCCAAGGATCGGCATGTCTTGGCCGCTGCCGTCCGCGCCGATGCACGCATCGTTGTGACGTTCAATGGCAAAGATTTCCCTGCAACGTCGCTGGCGGAGTACGACATCGAAGCGCAAAGCCCCGATGATTTCCTCCTCCACCTCTCCACTATGAAGCCGAATGTAATAGCGAAGGTTATCCGAGAGCAGGCGGCCACGTTGAAGCGATTACCGAATCCCGACATCACCCCGACTCACTAATGTCCTTGCGTCCCTCTTCAAAGTCGTGCCCTCCTTCGCTACTGCGATGAAGAAGCAATTGCTGAACCCGAGCTGATGTGAGAGATGACACCCCGATTACCTCAATAAAAGTCCTTCCCCCTCCTTGCACCGCGCGTCGAATACGTGTAAGATGCCGTGTGCTGCCCTGAGTGGCAGCGTTTGTATGCCGTGCGGATTCGCCGCACGCAATATGAGTGTCTGAACGGACGCGCAGCGCGACCGCGCGATCCGGGTAAACAGCAACACGCGTGAAAGACGCAGGAGGCACGATCAGTGGGCAAGGCGAAGTTTGAGCGGAACAAGCCGCATGTGAACGTCGGGACGATCGGTCATGTCGATCACGGCAAGACGACCCTCACCGCCGCGATCACCAAGACCCTCTCCCTCAAGGGGCAGGCCAG
>JBPCMC010000473.1:0-3635 GCA_051002645.1 Thermomicrobiales bacterium | reverse complement strand
CTGCTACTGCCATCGTGCCCCCCTATGCCCGCGCTTCGGACGAGAGCATACGCTTCGTCAGGAAGAAGATCGCGACGATGAAGATCGGGAAGAACATCACGGAGACCGCCGCCGCCGTGCCGAGTTGTCGCGCGCCATCGATGCCGATTTCGTAGGCGAGCATCGGGAAGGTCATCGTCGCGTTCGCCGGGCCGCCGCGGGTCAGGGCGAAGACGATATTGATGCTGTTCGCTGTCCAGATCGTCGAGAGCAGTGTCGTGACGATGATGACGGGCTTGAGGCTGGGAATGGTGATGAAGAAGAAGCGCTGGAAGACATTCGCGCCGTCCATCGCCGCCGCCTCATATTGCTCGCTCGGAATCGCCTGCATCCCGGCGAGGAACATCATCGTGTAGAACGGCGTGCCCTGCCAGACGACCACCGCGATCACCGACCAGAGGGCGATGTGCGGGTTCGCGAGGTACTGGACGAGGGTGTCCTTGCGGAGATAGTCGATGCGCAGCAGGTTGAGCAGGCCGCTCGGCGTGCCGTAGTAGATCCACCGCCAGGTGAGGGCGGTAATCAGCGTCGGGATCGCCCAGGGCAGGAAGAGCAGGGCGCGCATGAACATCCGGCCTCGGAAATGCTCGTTGAGGAGGAGCGCCATGCACATGCCGAGCACGACTTTGATCGCGACGGCGACGCCGGTATAGAGGAACGAGATGATGATCGACTTGCGGAAGACGGAGCCGTACTGATCGCCGAAAAGCAGGTCCCGATAGTTGCGCAGGCCGACCCAGGTGGCGGGCCCGCCGACAACCTTATGTTGCATACTGAGGATGATCGCCGAGACGAACGGATAGGCAATCAAGCCCACCAGTACGAGCGTAAGCGGGACGAGGAAGAGCCAGGCGAGCCGCCAGTCACGCCCGAGGAGGCGTTGGGCGCTCGACTTGGCGATACCGGTGTCCGGGCGTTTACCGAGCGAGATCGTCGCCATGCGCCTCTACTCCTCCGGTTCGCGTGCATCGCCGTCGTTGGTCAACGACGGGCTCGCGCGAATCCATGTACACAATCATCAGCGACCTTGACCGTACGATACGCGACGCGTCAAACGCCGTCAACTCGCTTCCTGGGGGTTGCTTTCTGTTTCCCGCAGCAAACGGTCAGGATTCACAACGGATCGTACGGCGAGGGTGTCCGCGCGCGGGTCGCGGACGTACCGCGCGACGACGAGTGTCGCCAGCGTGCCGAGCAAGGCGGTAAGTATGAAGACCGTTGGGTAGCCCCAGCGGTCGGCGATGGTCGCCGCCAGCACCGGCGCGCCGAACGCGAACGGGGCCTGCGTCAGCATCGCCACGCCGATGAAGGTTGGCCGCTGCTCCGGCGGGGCGAAGTCCACGATGAAGGTCAGGGAGGCGAGTTGCAGGGCGCTGCTGCCCAGCCCGACGAGCACGAAGACGAGGCAGTAGCCGGCGACCCCGCCCCAGGCGTGGCGGGCGACGAGTGCGACGAGCGCCGCACCGCCGGTGCATGCCGCGCCCGCGACGACGACACGCTTATGGCCGCGATGGTCGCCGATATAGCCCCAGACGATGCTGCCGACCGTCGCGGCGATGAGGAGGAGGACCGCGAAGAGGCTCGCCTCGGCGTCGGTGAGACCGAGGGAGCGCTTGGCGTCTACCACGTAGAAGGCGGCCGCCGCGCCCGCGCAGGTCACCAGGGCAATTGTCAGCAGATAGCGGCGGAGATTGCCGTCCGCCCGAATGAGCGCGGGGAGGCGGCGCCATACACTGCGTGCGACCGCGCGCACCGGCACGGTCGCCGTGCGGGGCGCCGGTGGCGGCTCGCGCCCGAGCGCGATGAAGACGAAGGAGATGGCGAGGCAGACGAAGGTGCAGGCGAAGCAGAGCGCGCCGCCCGTGGACCAGCCGAAATGGGCCAGCAGGTAGGCCGCGCCTGCGCTCCCCGCGACGCCGAGCAGCCCGCCGAGGGCCGATGACAAGCCGAAGAAGCGCCCGCGCCAATCAGCCGGGAACATGCGCGAGAGCAGATCGAGCCAGGCGGGAGTGGCCACGCCGCCCGCGAGCGTCGAGAGGGCAATCATGGCGAAGAGCAGCCAGAGCAGCGCGGTCGGGCGCGTCGTGGCAAGCAGCGGTGTCGCCAGGGCGAGGGCGAGGTAGGGGAGCCGCTCGACGATCGTCCAGCCGATGACGAACGGCTTCTTGCGCGCCAGCCGTTCGGTGAAGCCGGCGACGAAGAGGGGCGGCAAGAGGTTCGCGGCGCGGAGGGCGGGGATCGCGCCGAGCGCGAGATTGGACGCGGAGAGGTGATGGACGAAAAGGGGTAGGATGCCATAGACCGAGGCGAAGTTGATGCCCAGCACGAAAAGTGTGAGGTCGAGCCCCATCACCGTGAAGTTCCAGCGATAGACGCGCGGCGGCAGCAGAGCGCTCACGCGGTTTCCCGCACGCGCAACCGAAAGAGGACGATATCCAACCATCCGGCCTTCTCCGGCCTCGTTATCATCCGCTCCGGCTCCTTCTGCCACGCGACGCCCATCAGTGGAGCACGATACCGAGGAACCCGACTGCCAGCAAGACCGATATTCGCGTACGCACGCCGCCTCCATATGTGCGGACACCTATCACAGCCATATAATGTCATCGACTGTTTGCTCAACCGACGTTCCGCGCGTCGATTCTGGAAATCAATGGAGAAGTCCATGAGCGATTCATCTGAAGATGCGGCAGCAAACGCCCGATCCACTATAAGACTAGCGTATCCCCGCAGCCTCGCTGTCAATACAGTCCGGGATGACCTTGAACATGCAAAGAAATTATTCCGGACGATGCCGGTAGCGACTAACTTTCACCCCGACGATTTCAATGAGTGGAAGCAGCAATTCGGATTTTGGGATAACCGCGTGGTTAGTTTTTTGGAGAGAGCCTTTACAAATGACGCCATGAAGCGACGATATGAAGGCCCGCTAGATCTCGGAGATGAAGAACTTTTCGCTTTGCCAGGGTCACCAACAGATGTGATTGAGGCTCTTAAACAGAAATTGATGCAGCGAATGCGGTGCTTGAGCGATATACTGAATGAACTTCCCACGATTCCAGAAGATGTTGATGTAATACGTGCGTGGGAACAAATGCATGAAGAACGAGAGCAACAAGAGGGAACAGCGAGTCAGCCAAAGACCGCCATCCAGTCAGATCACGCTGTGGTATCCGGGCGTGAGGATGTTTTCATCGTCCACGGCCACGATGAAGGCGCGAAGCATGCAGTAAAGCGATTCTGCGATGCGGTGCTGACGGAAGGTGAAGGCAAAATTCTGGACGAACAGCCGAATAGCGGGCGGACACTGATCGAGAAATTTGAACAAGAATCAGCAACTGCCCGATACGCCATTGTCCTGTTCACACCGGACGATCTGGGCGCGGCAAAGGCTGACGCGAACAATCCGCAGGAACGCGCCCGCCAGAATGTCATATTCGAATTGGGCTACTTCGTCGGCAAACTGGGGCGGGTAATGTCCCCAGATGTGTGTAAGTAGCGTCGTCATTGACGAAGACGGTCATGGTGTGGTTCTTCTCCGGTTGTCGAGACCGTAAAGAAGGAGCAACACCATGACCGACACCCTGAGCATAGGA
>JBPCMC010000472.1:0-4399 GCA_051002645.1 Thermomicrobiales bacterium | reverse complement strand
ATCGTATTCTCCTTTCCCTCTTGGCGTCCTTGGTGGCTTGGCGGTTTCGTCCCCGCATTTTGACCATCTGGTCAGAGAGGAACAGGCATGGTACAGGTGCGCGACGCGGAGACGCTTGGGGACCTCTCGCGGGCGATCTTTCGCGCGGCGGGGGCGACAGCGGAGAATGCCGACGGGGTGACGCGCTCACTGATCGGCGCGAACCTCGCCGGGCATGACTCGCACGGGGTGATCCGCATCCCGAGTTACATCGAGGACATCAACAACGGCAAACTGCGGCCCGCCAATGAACCGTTCGTCTCGCATGAGACGCCGGCGACGGCGATCGTTGACGGCAACTCGACCTTCGGGCAGGTCGGCGCGCGGATGACGGCGACGATTGCCGCGCGCAAGACGAAGGAGGTCGGCATCGCGGCGGCGTCCGCCTTCCGCTGCCATCACACGGGCCGGATCGGCGAGTGGGCGGAACTCGGTGCGCGCGAAGGGTTGATTACCTTCGCCGCCGCTTCCGGCGCGCATGGGCCCTATCAGGCGACACCCTTCGGCGGGAAGTCGAAGGCGCTCGGCACCAATCCCTTCTCGTGGGCGATCCCGCGCGCGAACGGGCAGCCGCCGATTCTGCTCGACTACGCGACGACGGGCGGCGCGCAGGGCAAACTGATGGTTGCCCGCGCGCGCAAGGAACCCGTGCCGGAGGGGTGGATACTCGACAAAGGCGGCAACCCGACGACCGACGTGGAGGAGTTCTACGGCGGCGGCATGTTGCTCCCCTTCGCCGGGCACAAGGGGTACGCGATGTCAGTAATCGTCGAGATGCTCGCGGTCGGGTTGAGCGGTGGCCAATCGGTCGCGCCGACCGAGCGCGGCTCCTGCCTCTTCGTCTGTTGCATCGATCCAGGCACCTTCCGCGCCGATGAGGACTTCCTCGAAAATGTCGAGAATATCGCCGCGCGTCTGAAGAGCGTCGCCCCCGCCGAGGAGTTCGATGAGATTCTTCTCCCCGGCGAGCCGGAGTCGCGCAGCCGCGCCGACCGCAGCGAAAAAGGCGTTCCCCTGCCCGACGCAACCTGGGACGCCATCACCGCCGTCGCCCGCGATCTGCACGTCACGCTGCCATAACCAGTGCCCCTACAGGATAAGGAAACGATCATGACGGAAGATCAATTCAAGGCCCTCGTCCTCACTGAGGCGGACGGCACGGTTCAGTCCGAGATCAAAGCACTGTCCACCAGCGATCTGCCGGATGGTGACGTGCTCGTTTCCGTTGCCTATTCCAGCCTGAACTATAAAGACGGGCTTGCCGTGACGGGCAAAGGTCGGGTCGTGCGGCGCTACCCGATGGTGCCGGGCATTGATTTCGCGGGCACGGTGGAGGAATCGCGCTCTCCTCTCTGGAAGCCGGGCGATCAAGTGATCCTGACGGGCTGGGAGGTTGGCGAGAAGTATTGGGGCGGCTTCGCGCAGAAGGCGCGGGTGCGCGCGGAATGGCTCGTGCCGCTGCCCGCCGGAATGAACCCCGAGCAGGCGATGGGGCACGGCACAGCCGGGTTCACGGCGATGCTCTGCATTATCGCCCTCGAAGAGCGGGGGCTGACGCCCAGCGAGCATCCCGTCCTCGTCACCGGGGCGGGCGGCGGTGTCGGCAGCATGGCAGTCGCCGCGCTCGCGCCCCTCGGCTACCACGTCGCGGCATCCACTGGCCGCCCCGCGCTGCACGACTACCTGACGGGCCTCGGCGCAACCGAGATTATTGATCGCGGCACGATTGCTAAACCCTCCGGCCGACCGCTCGATTCGGAGCACTGGGCGGGCGCAGTGGACACCGTCGGCGGCGATACGCTCGCCGCGATCCTCCCCGCGATGCGCTTCAACAGCAGCATCGCAGCCTGTGGCGTGGCGGGCGGCCCCGCACTCTCGACCACCGTCTTCCCCTTCATCCTGCGCGGCGTCAGTCTCCTCGGTATCAACTCCGTCTTCGTGCCGCAGGAGCAGCGGCGCGCGGCATGGGAACGGCTCGCCCACGATCTCCCCGCCGACAGATTGAGCCAAATCACGCAGGTCATCCCGCTCGCCGACGTCCCGGCGATGAGCGAGGAAATCCTTGCAGGCCGCGTGCGCGGGCGGGTCGTGATCGACGTGCGGGCATAACGAAGATCTCGGGGGCAGCCATGCGGATTGGCCTTATCGCCGATATCCACGGAAATCTTCTCGCGCTCGACACGGTGCTCGCGGAACTGGCGCGCGTGGGGGTGGATGAACTGATCTGCCTCGGTGATGTCGCCGCATTGGGGCCGCAACCGGGCGCGGTGATTGCCCGCTTGCGCGCACTCCAGTGTCCGGTCGTGATGGGCAACACGGATGCATGGCTCCTCGACCCCACATTGGCTGAGGGATCGAGCGCCCCGGTTCTTGTGACTTCCCAGTGGTGCATGACGCAGCTCTCAGTGGACGATCTCGCCTACGTGCGTACATTCTCGCCGACCCTTTCGCGAACGCTGCCGGATGGCACGGAACTACTCTGTTTCCACGGCTCCCCACGCTCGTTCGACGACGCGATCACCGCGACGACGCCAGCCGAGACTCTGGATGAAATGCTCGCTGGAGCCGACGCGGCGATCATGGTGGGCGGGCATACGCATATCTCGATGATGCGGCGGCACAGGGGCGCACGGATCATCAATACGGGCAGTGTCGGCTTGCCCGGTATCGGCGCGGTGACGCCGTACAATCGCGATGTCCACTGGGCCGAATACGCGGTGCTGGACGGGGACGGCGATCATACCGCCATCACGCTCCACCGCACGCCGCTCGATGTCGCGGCAATGGTTCGCGTCGCCCATGCCAGCGACATGCCGGAGTCCGCATGGTGGTCGTCACTGTGGCGACAACAATAGCGACGGAGGCGAGTAATCGTCAGGCTTGCTCATCGCGAAGCGGCGGATCACAGCGAGTCCATCGACCACCGTGGGTGGTGTCCCAGACATACAATTGATCCGCGATTGGGAGCCCTTCACTCGCAACGACGTCGAGCACCCACGTCTGTGCGGGCGGCGGCAAGAGATCAGGCAAGGTCAATATCCCCGCGTGCCTATCCGCGACAGCCCATCGGCGGAGGGCACGATGGATGAGCAAATAATCCTCGTCAATCGAGGCGAAGACCCAACGGCGCTTTTTCGCAAACCAAAGCAATTCCTCGTCGGGCCACCCTTTCATGCCGAGGCGATCGACGCTCTCCGCCCCGTGTCCGGCCGCACTCAGCCGGCTCACGAGCATATGGGATAAATTCTCATCGAGCAGGAAATGCATGATGATCGTCTATGGTTGCGGCATCATGTCAGGTTGCCACTGCCGTTGCACGCCCGGAAGGCGGTTCTCCGTACGTCGCGCGTCGATCGCCGCCCGGTTACGTCGATAGAAGATCATCGCCGCCTCAACCGCCTCCGGGGGGAGTTCGTAATCTTCCGCGACTTGCGCGGCATTTCCATTCGCACCCTCGAATTGGGCGACAATTATCCAGACTGGCACATCCGCCGGGGTGACGCGCGCCTGATCGACGCCGGGCTCCGCAGGGTCGAAATGAATATAGTGCTTGAGTAGCTCCTCCTGGCGGCGGAGATCAGTCTTGATGATTTCTTCGAGCGCCCGCTTCACGCCATCACGAGACGACGCGGTCGCTGCCCATGCGGGATGCGCCGGCACGAAGGCACGCCAGCCGGCCGCCGTCTTCTCAATCGCCACCTCGTAGTAGTTGCCATACTGCGTCTGGCCGAACGCGGCAGTGACGGGAACGAGCACGAAATACGCGGCATCATCGCCTTCATGGATGGTCAGGAGTTCATTGGGGCCGAGACTACTCATGGTACGATCTCTCCCGAGAGTGCGCGGGCGTCTTCTTCTCCAACATTCTACACGACGATCATTGGGATGCCGCAGGGACAGATCAACCTCACCCATCCGCGCGGATGTATGTGACGGTGTGGTGCGTCAGCAGTCTCCCGGCGCTGTTCGTGCATTCCGCCGTGCCGTAGATCAGCCGCCGCCCGAGTTTGAGCACCGTCGCGGTGCAGGTGACGTCCTCGGCACGCGCCGCGTTGAGGAAGTTGGTCTTCATCTCGACGGTGACGAGATGGTCGATAATGCCGGTCCGCGTCATGATCGCCAGCCACATCGTCACGTCCGCCGCCGCCATGAAGACCGGGCCACTGATTAAACCATCAGGCCGCTCGTACGTGAACAGGAAAGGCACGGCGACGGTACAAACCCCATCTCCAATCGACTGCACACGGAAGCCGTAGGGGTGGTTGAATGGGGATGATTCGAGCAGGTCCTGGAGCGCTGTTTCTGTGACCGCGAGAGCCATGCTGTAACCCCTTCCGCAAAATCGCAGTGCAGAGCGGAT
>JBPCMC010000471.1:0-8427 GCA_051002645.1 Thermomicrobiales bacterium | reverse complement strand
AAAGGACCCCGAGGGCCGTTGGATCGGGTTTTTCGACTACGCGCCGCAGAAGGACCTACCGGGGGCAGGAGTGATGATCGAGGAATAAGGAACGAGACGGGAGCGAACTCTCTCGTTACTCGCTACTCGCTACTGCCTCCGGTAGGTCCTTCTGCGGCTCGTAGTCGAAGAACTCGATCAGATGGCCGTCGGGGTCCTTGATGTAGATGCTGCTCGCTTTGCCATCGTGGTGGATGGGGCCTTCGACAACGAGGCCCCTGGCGCGCAGATCGTCCGCGAGCAGCGGGAGGTCATCGCGGTCCACGCGCATGGCGAAATGGACGTGCGCGCCGGGTTGGTCGCCGAACTGCCGCTCGCCGGGGAGCCAGAGGCCGAGCCACGTCCACTCGCCCGCCTTCAGCCAGACGAACCCCTCCGTCATCTGCCGCCCGACGACCGGGAGGCCGAGATTCCCCGTGTACCACCGCTCCGATGCGTCGAGGTCGGTGACCTGCAAGGTGAGTTCTGAGACGCCCGCGATTTTCACCGCCATCCGATCCGCCGTTTCCTTTCCCTTCCGCGCCCGTCCGCAGTCTCGGTGGGCATGTGGGGCAAGCAGCAAGAAGCATACCGCATCGGACATGAAAGGAGCCGCAGTAGCCCGCTATTCCCGTCCGACGAAGTATGCGGAGGGAATGCCGTTGTGTTGCGTAACTCGCGTACCCATCACCTGTCGATCAAGGAGCGCGGAGGCATGTCAGCCTCCACGCGCTCAATTGCGTGTATCATGCGAAGGGAGGTGGAGTGATGAGCGAATCCGTTGTCGTCAGAGAAGCGGAGGAGAAAGGCGTCGGCGTTTTTGCCGCCCGTGACTTCCATACCGGCGAGACCATTCTGCGTTTCCACGGGCGCGTCGTGCATCACGAGGGGCTGGCGGCACTCACGCCGTGGGAGCGCGAGCACCTCGGCGAACTGACCGCCGATACCTATCAAATCCTCCCCGCACCGCGCTGTTATCTCAACCATTCCTGCGCGCCCAATGCCGTCAGCACCGACAAGATGGTCTTCGCGTGGCGTGAGATCGCCGCTGGCGAGGAGATCACCATCGATTACCGCCTCAACGCCCACGATGACGGCGATATCTGGGAGATGGTCTGCCGATGCGACGCCGAACCGACGCCACATGTCGTTATCGGCGATTTCTTCACGCTGCCGGGGAGACGCAGGTCCGGTATCTGCCGTATGCACCGGCGTTCATTCGTGAGGAGTACGCGCGGCAGCACAACCTCCCAGTAGGATCTGCGCATCCGTCGACACAGTGGTGAGCCGCCTATGTGGGCGAGGGCCGCTCTCTACGCGCCACCCATGACCGATGGAGCGTCCACGGAAATCGGTACATCCTCGACCGCCATCGCTTCGCTCGCGAAGCTCGCGCGCGCCACCTGGCCGGACGAGGTGATTTTGTCGCGGATTGCCAAACCCGTCACGCCGTCGAAAAAATGGAGACGGTTGAGGTCGGGTGCGAGCCAGACATCCTCATCCGGCGCGAACATGACGTCCGGTTCAACACTGGCGATGATCTGATCGCTACCGACGCGCACATGAACGAAGGTGATATCGCCGGTCGGCTCGACGGCATAGACGATGCCATGCACGCTCTCCGGCGCCTCGCTCCGACTGATGGCAAGGTCGCGGTGGCGGATACCGTAGGCGACTTCCGGCCCGGCATTCATCGCCTGGGCGGCCGCGTACAACCGCTGCGATAGCGGCCAGCGGCTCGACCCGACGCGGACCAGCGGCGCGCCGTCCTGCTGCAAGGTGCCGCGCAGAATGTTCATCGCGGGGGAGCCGATGAAGGAGGCGACGAAGAGGTCGGCGGGGGTGTCGAAGACTTCTAGCGGTGTGCCGTATTGATGGACGGTACCACCGCCCATCACCGCGACGCGGTCGCTCATCGTCATCGCTTCCAACTGATCGTGCGTGACGTAGACGACGGTGGCATTGAGGTCGCGATGCAGCCGTTTGATTTCGGCACGCGTCTGGACGCGCAATTTGGCGTCGAGGTTAGAGAGCGGCTCGTCCATCAGGAAGACCTGCGGGTTCCGCACCACCGCGCGCCCGAGGGCGACGCGCTGCTGCTGGCCGCCGGAGAGCTCGCGCGGGCGCCGGTCGAGCAACTCCTTGATGCCGAGGCTCTCCGCCGCCGCCCGTACCTTGCGCTCGATCTCGTCCTTCTTCTCGCCGCGCATCTTCAACGGGAAGGCGAGGTTCTCGTAGACCGACTTGTGCGGATACAAGGCGTAGTTCTGGAAGACCATCGCGATGTCGCGATCCTTCGGGTCGAGATCATTGATGACCCGCCCGCCAATCTCGATCGTGCCGCTCGTGATGTCCAAAAGTCCCGCGATCAGATTCAGCGTCGTTGTCTTGCCGCACCCGGACGGCCCGACGAGCGTCACGAACTCGCCATCCTCCATTGTCAACGAGACGTTATCCACGGCGAGCACCGTGCCATAGGACTTGACTACATCCGTCAATACCACTTCCGCCATGAATGCCTCCCTATTGGAGGACTGAGGACTGAGGACTGAGAAGGCGCCGCTCCCCACGTAGTCCTCAGCCCTCAGCCCTCAGTCCTATCCCTTGACTGCACCTTCGGTGAGCGCGCGGATGAAGTAGCGCTGCAGGAGCAGGAAGAACGCCACCACGGGGATGCTGATAACAAGCGAGACGGCCATCAGCGCCCCCCAGTTCGAGCTGTTCTCCGTAAGGAAGAACGCCTGCCCGACGGGGAGTGTGCGCAGTTTCGGGTCGCTCGTCAGCGTGGTGGCGAAGATGTACTCGTTCCATGCACCGATGAAGGAGTAGATCGCCGTCGCGACGATGCCGGGGATCGTCAGCGGCAGGATGACGCGGATGAACGCACCGAAGCGGGTGCAGCCGTCGATTCGCGCCGCCTTCTCCAACTCTACCGGGATGTTGTCGAAGAAGCCCTTGAGGAGCCAGATCGCGAGCGGTAGTGAGAAGGTCAAGTACGCGAGCACGAGGCCGAAGTAGTTGTTCTGCAACTTCAGCGTCGCCATCAGCTGGAAGAGCGGCACGAGGAAGACGACGAGCGGGAACATGTTGCGGCCGAGGATGATATAGAAGAAGGGGCCGCTTCCGGGGAAGATGAACCGCGCGAAGGCGTACGCCGCCGGCACCGCGATCAGCACCGAGAGCACCATCGTCGCGAGGCTGACGATCGTGCTGTTGAGGAAGTAGCGCGCGATGTTGTTGTTGTTCGCCGCGTGCACGTCCCAGAGGACGCGGTATGCCGAGAAGGTGATGTGCTGCGGGATCCAGCGGGGTGGGATAACGAACGCCTCCTGCGGCGACTTGATCGAGGTGCTGAACATCCACGCGAATGGGAAGAGCGCGAAGATGCTCATCACGATCAGGAAGCCGTAGGCCAGCACTTTATCGATGAGGATCGTCTCGATCTTGCGCCGCCGCCGCGTGCGCGCGACCAGCTCGTCGTAGCCCGTCTCTCCCGCCGTGCCTTGTACTTTCGTGGCGACCGCCATTGTTTACCCCTCCCGAACGGGAAAATGCCTAACCACAGAGACACAGAGAGCACAGAGACCGGAGAGAGAAATATCGTCTAACTTTTTTTTGTCCTCTTATCCCCCTCTGTGTTCTCTGTCGGGCGCCCTCTGGGCAGCATGTGGTTCAAATCCCTACCCCTCCGTATTAGCGGATGTTGCCGGGCGCGGAGCCGATCGCAACCGGGCCGCCCACTCCCTCATCCTCGATGACGCGGTTCGAGCGGCTCTGCCGGGTCAGCAGCCGGACGTAGAAGATCGCGAAGATCATCAGGGCGACGAAGATCATCACGCCGAGCGCGGACGCCAGCTCGAAGTGCGGGCTGCCGACGAACGCCTGCGAGTAGACGTGGGTGATGAAGATCTGCGAGCGGTACGCCGGGCCGCCGCCCGTCAATATCCAGACGATCGTGAAGGCGTTCACGTTGGCGATGATGAGCAGGATGCTGGCGACGGTGATGACCGGCATCAATTGCGGGACGGTGACGTCGGTGAAGCGGCGCCAGCGGCCGGCGCCGTCGATCTTCGCGGCGTTGTAGAGTTGCTCGGGGATGGCCTGCAAGCCGGCGAGCAGCATGATCATCGCGAAGGGGAACTCTTTCCAGACATTGACCGCGATCAGCGAGGGGAGCACAAGGCTCGTACTGTCGATGAACTTGATTGGTGTCTTGATGAGCCCCATCTGGATCAGTAACCCGCTGATGACGCCGAAGTCGGCGTGGAACATCCACTTCCAGACGAACGCCGCCGTGACCTGCCCGATCACATAAGGGATGAAGAGGACGCTACGGAAAAAGCCGCGGAAGCGGATCGGGCGTGACAAGAGGATCGCCGCCGCCAGGCCAAGGAAGAGCGCGAGCACGGTGCTCGCGAACGTCCAGATGATCGTGTTCTTGACGACAATGCTGAAATGTTCGTCCTGGACCGCCTCTTTGTAGTTGTCGAGGCCGACGAACTGTTCCCCGCCGCCGTACGGCGAGGTGTAATGGACGCTCAGCCAGATCACCTTGATGAGCGGGTAGAGAATCACCACACCCATCACGATCAGCGCGGGCAGCACGTACATATAATCGCCGCGATGGTTCCACATCTCCGCGAAGACATTCGCGCTTCCCGCCGCGCGCCGTGGCCTCCCCGGCCTCCGAAGCGTTCGCGTTGCCGTTGCCAATCCCAACCCCCTCCGGGGGTAGGACTGAGGACTAAGGACTGAGGACTAAGTAAGGTTCTGATCCCACTTAGTCCTCAGTCCTTAGTCCTTAGTCCTACCCGTTACTTTCGCTTGGCAATCAGGTCATTGACCTTCTTCGCAGTGTCCTGAGCCGCCTGCTGCGGCGTCTTCGCCTTCGTGAGCACATCCTGGATCATCTGCGGCACCATCAGGTTCATGATATCCGACGCCTCGGGCACCGTTGGGAACGAGATGCCGTACTGGAGCATGTCAGTCGTCAGGTTGAGGAACTTGATGTCCGTCTGTCGCTGCTTCTGCTCTGGTGAATTGAACGCTTGCCGATTGCCGGGGTTCGAGCTCGTCCAGATCAGGCGGGTGGACCAGTAGGGCGACGTCCGGTCTTTCACGACCGCCTTGGCCGCGTCTACGTCTTTCGTGCTCTTGAAGATCGCGATATTGGAGCCGCCGAAGACGACGGCGCGGCGCGTCGGCCCCTTCGGCATCAGGACATACGCCATCTGCTCCGCCACGTCCGGCGCTTTCGCCTTCACTGTCGGGTACGCGGATGGGTGGTCAATCATCATCGCCACTTCGCCGGAGATGAAGAGCCCCTGGATCTCGGTCTGCGTGTTCGTCAGCGTCGATTGCGGCGCCGCTCCGCTCGAGTAGACATCGAGCATCCATTGGAGCGCCTGGATGTTGCCGTCGCTATCGAACTGAGATTTATCGTACTTCGGGCTGTCCGCCGTCTCGTCGAGCGCGCCACCGCCGTACGCCCAGCAGAGCGGCATATAGCGGAACGGGATGTTGCCGTTGTTCAGTTTCGCCACCATGCCAAACCCAGCCTTGCCGGTTTTATCTTTGATCTGCTTGGCGAAGACTTTGACATCCTCCCACGTCTCGGGGCCCTTGCTCGGATCGAGACCCGCCTTCTGGAAGATGTCCTTGTTGTAGACGAAGGCCATCGTCTCATTGTTCGTCGGGATGCCATAGAGCTTGCCATTCACCGTGATCGATTTGAGCGCCCCCGACCAGAAATCCTCCGCCTTGTAGCCGAAGTCTGCGAGGTTGATTTCGAGCAGCCGCCCGGCATAGGCGAATTCCGGTCCCCAGAGGATCGGCATCACTGCGGTCTCCGGCGCTTGCCCAGCCCGATCCTCGACACGCAGTTTGTCGAGCATGCTCCCGTAGTCGTACTGCTCTTCCTTGAAGTTGACGTTTGGCAGGGTCGTCTTTATCGAAGCCAGCCAGTCGTCATGATACTTCGCGTCGAGGATGCTTGGGTCGGTATAGGTTGTCTGCCAGTAGCGGACATTTCCCTTCGGTGTCGCGTTCGGCGTGTTAGTGGGCGAGGAGCCACCAGCCACTGCTGCGGTCGTGCCGCTCGGTGCGACCGCACTCCCGGATGCCGTCGTCGCGGCGGGCGCACTCGTTGCCGCTGGGGCGCTTGTCGCAGCGGGCGCGGGAGTCTGCCCACCCGTACCGCCCGTGAGCGTGCCGGATGGCGCTGGAGTTTGCCCCCCGGTCCCGCTGGGCAAAGCGGTCGCCTTCGACCCGACGGGCGTGTTCGTGGCGCTGCTGCCGCCACCACAGGCGGCGAGGAGTGCGGCTGCTGCCGACCCCGCCGCGAGTTTCAACATGCCGCGCCGACTGAGCTGCTCTGCCACCGGAGAACTCCTCTACTGATGCGCCATAGTACGTCCGAGAAGCGTGCATACGTGCAAACGGACAGGAGATGATAACGTCTTTTCGAAGACGAACGAAACGTAACATTTCAGCGCGTGCACTGTCAAGGAAGCGTAGCCGCCCCGCGCGTTTCTGGCTGAATGCACAAGAAGTAGCGAGCAACGAGTGGTGCCCCTTGCTCGTTACTTGCCCATCACGACTTCCGCTTGGCGATCAGGTCATTGACCTTCTGTGCAGTATCCTTCGCGGACTGCTCGGGAGTCTTCGCCTTCGTCAGCACATCCTGGATCATCTGCGGCACCATCAGATTCATGATATCCGCCCCTTCCGGGGTGGCGGGGAAGGAGATGCCGTACTGGAGCATCTCGGTGGTGACATTGAGGAACTTGATTTCGTTCAGTCGCTGCTGCTCCTCCGGCAGATTGAAGGCGTCGCGGTTGCCGGGGTTCGAGCCGCTCCAGATCAGGCGGATGGACCAGTACGGCGACGTGCGGCTCTTGACGACCGCCTTGACCGCCTCCATGTCCTTCGCCGTCTTCGAGATGAACATGCTCCATCCCCCGAAGGCGACTGCGCGTCGCACCGGACCCTTCGGCATCAGCACATAATTCATTTTCGCCGCGACATCCGGCGCCTTCGGCTGAATCGCGGCGTATGCGGAAGGGTGCGCGATCATCATCGCCACTTCGCCGGAGACGAAGAGGTCCTGCACCTCGGTCTGCGTGTTCGTCAGCGTTGACTGTGGCGCGCCGCCGCTGGAATAGACGTCGAGCATCCACTGGAGCGCCTGGATATTCCCGGCGCTGTCGAACTGGGATTTCTGATAGGTCGGGTTGTCGGCAGTCTCATCCAGTGCCGCGCCGCCATATGCCCATGTGAGCGGCATGTAGCGATAGGGGATGTTGCCGTTGTTCAGCTTCGCCACCATGCCGAAGCCGGCCTTGCCGGTCTTATCTTTGATCTGCTTGGCGAAGTTCTTGACATCTTCCCACGTATCCGGCCCCTTGGTGGGGTCGAGCCCCGCCTTCTGGAAGATATCCGTATTGTAGATGAAGGCCATTGTCTCATTCTGCGTCGGGATACCGTAGAGCTTGCCCTGCCAGGTTGCCGCCTTCAGCGTGCCCGGCCAGAACTGTTCGGGCTTGTAGCCGAAATCCGCGAGGTTGATCTCCTGGAAGTAGCCGGATGCGGCGAGTTCCAGGTCCCAGATCACCGTGACCACGGCGGCATCCGGTGTCTGTCCCGCGCGTGACACCACCCGCAACTTATCGAGCATGTCACCGTAGGCGTACTGTTCTTCCGTATACTGCACGCCCGGCAGTTCGGTCTTGAGCGCTTGCACCCACTGGTCATGATACATCTGATCGGGGGTCCCTTGCGGATCATACGTCGACTGCCAGACGCGCGCGCTCCCCTTCGGCGTCGGGTTTGGCGTGTTGGCCGGTGAGACACCGGCCACGACGGAACCGCTCGGCGCGGAGCCTGCCGGTCGGGTCGCGTTCGCTACCGCCGATCCGCTCGTGGTGGTCGCGGCAGGCGCGCCCGTGGCGGCTGGTGCGGGCGTCTGCCCACCCGTGCCACCCGACACGACGGGGGTTTGCCCGCCCGTGCCGCCCTGTAAGGCGGTCGCCTTCGGCCCGATGGGCGTGTTCGTGGCGCTGCTGCCGCCGCCGCAGGCGGCGAGGAGTGCTGCCGCTGCCGACCCCGCCGCGAGTTTCAAGATGCCACGCCGACTGAGGTGCTCTGCCACTGGGGAACTCCTCTCCTCATGCGCTGCGGTACACCCGAAAGACGCGCATACGTACTGCCGGGCAAGGACGGATCCGTCTTTTCCAAAGACAGCGGGAAACGTAGCATTTCAGCGCGCGCATTGTCATGAATGTGTGTCGGAGTTCTATGATTCTGACACCCGGTAAGTGTTCTGTGAAACTGTCACCCCATGGAGAACATGCTGGTGAATGCACAGGAACAACGACGGGTGATCATCCTCACCCAAGTGGTGAGCGGGGC
>JBPCMC010000470.1:0-4031 GCA_051002645.1 Thermomicrobiales bacterium | reverse complement strand
CTCGGAGCACGAAGGCGCGGGCATTGGCGCCGACGGCACGGCGGAATGATTCGTTCGTGGCGAGCGCCTGCAGGTAGGTGGCGAGCAGTTCGCCTTCGAAGGCATCGGGCGGCACCTTCAGGACCGCGTCATCGGGGAGGTCGGAGAAGGCGCCGGTATCGGTGACGATGGTCGGCAGACCGGCGCTCATCAGACGCAGTACGGCGGCCGAGGTCTCGCCCGCCGTCGGGTAGCGGAGATTGACGCAGAGATCGGCGGCGGCGAAGAGATCGGGCAATGCGCTGTCCGGTACGTAGCCGAGCCGCCGCACATTGCGTTCGATCCCCGCGAAGCGGGCCAGCCGCGGCACGTCATAGTTCGGCGAGTCGCCACCGACCATCAAGAGGAGGACATCCGGGATCTCATCGGCGAGGCGGCGCACCGCGCGGAAGACCGCCGGGATCCGCTTAAACGGGTTGACGCGCCCGAGTGAGAGGATCGTAAATATCTCCGGCGCAATCGCCAGACGCGCGCGCGCGGCGGCACGGTCGGCGGGCTCAATCGCGGGCACGCCCATCGGAATGACGTGTGTCCGCGCGTCGGGCACGAGTCGCTCAACCCACGCGGCGGAGGACGGGCTATGGGTGACGACGCAGCGCGCCGCGCGGATCAACCCTTCATTGAGCGGATACGCGAACATCGCCGTCGGGTTCTGCCCGCGCAGGACGAGGGCGGCGACGGCCTCGCCCGCGTCGCCATATTGCGTCCGCATCTCCTGTCGGTATGCCTCCCGGCCACCGCGCCCCTGCACCGCGCGCCAGACCATCAAATGATGCAAGACGATATCATGCAGGACGAGCACATCGGGCTGGTCGAGCGCCAGCGGCACCATGTAATTGTGCGCGGGGCTGTTGCCCATCTGGAGTACCGTCGCGTCGTACCGACCGCGATTGAATCGGCGTGCGTCCACGATCCGCGCGGGCGCGAGGTCACCAGCCAATGTCGGGGCATAATGATCGACAATGACGTCCAGATCGACGGCGGAGGCGAGCCATGGGATGAGGTCTTCGCTGTATTGCGAGATGCCGGATTCGACCGGCTGCAATGGGGTGAAGTAGGCAACGCGCGCCCGCATGCCGCTCATCGCGTCAGTTCCCGCACGACCGTCTCCCAGTTGATCCCCGCCACGGCTTGCGCGCCGTTTCCTCCCAACGTGGCCGCAGCATCGGGCGCTCGCCACCAGCGGTCGAGCACTGCCGCGAGGTGCGCCGGTTCCGGTGGGACGACTGCGCCGTTCTCGCCATCGCGCACGAATTCCAGTACGCCGCCGCTGTCATCCGTCGTCAGGACGGGCTTCCCGGCCATCAATGACTCGACGGCGGCATACCCGTAATCCTCGTCCACCGGCACATAGACGACGGCGCGGCACGAACGACAGAGCCGCACGAGTTCGTCGTCCGGCACACGCCCGAGGAAGCGGACGCGGTGCGCGATGCCCAACGCAGTCGCCAATTTTTCCAATCGCTCCCGCTCCGGGCCATCCGAGACAATCCGTAGCGGCACATCTTCGGTACTCGCGGCGACGGCGCGCAGCACGAGATCGAGCCGCTTCGCCGCGTCCAGCCGGGCGACAGAGAGCAGGAAGCCGTCGTCATCACCGCCCGGCGCGAGGCCAGTGAGGGTCGTCGGCGGATAGAGCGGCGTGCCAGTGATGTCGTTGAAGCGGGCGAGGCGCGCGACGACATTGCGCGAGATGCCGTACACCCGCGCGCATTCGCCCAGGCCGCGTGCGTCGATGGCACGGATGCTCTCGCGCACCCGCCGGTCATCCGGCGTGTTGGCAAAGTCCGAGAGCGGCGTGCCGTACCAGTCGTACGCCTGCCGGTGCTGATGCACGACCCAGGCCACTTTGTTTGGGTGGCGGACCGCCCAGGTCGGGAATTTGGTGCAGATGACCCGGTCGATCTTCACGCCATTCGCCTCGGTCAGATCGACCAATCGCCAGGCAAGCGCGTGCGACGGGATGGCTGACGGCGGGTACCAACGGAAGGGCAAGGCGACGACCGCGACCCGATGCCCGGCCCGCTCCAACGCTGCCGCCAGGCCGTCCACGAGCACTTCCGCGCCGCCACGAACATAGGGCACCTGCGTCGCCGCAACGACGATGTTCACGGGGGAGCCCCCACCCCCTGCCCCTCCCCCGCCGTGCGGGAGAGGGGAGACTCAGCGGCGTTTGCTCCCCCTTCCCCGGTGGGGAAGGGGGCTGGGGGGTTAGGACTATCGCCGGATTCCAGCGCCGCAATGCGGAGCGCGAGCGATTCCTGACGCGCGGCGAGCGCATTGAGCGCGGTGACCGTCGCCTCGTTGAAGTCGTTGATCTGATCGACGATTGGATTGATATACCAGCGCAGCCCGATGCGCACCGCCCGCTGGGTGAGCGCGAGTGCGCGCCCGACAACAGGAATGGTCCACATGATCGGGAAATGGGCGGAGATGTGCGACAGGTCCGCCGCCCGCCGCAGCGGGTCATCGAGCGGCGCGCCGTCGGAAAGACCCATCGCCTTCCCGCGCGCGACCGCCTGTGACCGCAACGTCGCGATGGTCGCGGCCACATCAATACTTTCATCGACTGCGCTTTTCACACGCACGCCCTCCCCTGTGCCAACACGCGAACCGATCGCCCGGACATCCGGGCCATTGTATACAACTTCACACCCGGAGCAGCGTATCGTAGAGATGCGCGACCGATGCGACGATGGTTTCCCAGGTGTAACGCGCCAGCACCTTCGCTCGCCCGGCTTCCCCCATCCGCTGACGAAGCGCCGGGTCGTCGAGCAGGCGGCGGAGCGCGCCCGCGAGTGCGGCGACATCGCCGAACGGGACGAGCAGGCCATCAATGCCGTCGGAGACGACGCCGGGGATGCCGCCCGCGTTCGCGCCGATCACCGGGATACCGTTCGCCCACGCATCGAGAAAGACGATACCGAACGAGTCCGTGCGCGACGGGAGCGCGAGCACATCCGTCGCCGCGAGCACATTGGCCTGCGTCTGCTTGGTGACGAAGCCAAGTGGACGGATGCGCGCCCGCTCCTCGGCGGACATGGCATCGAAGAAGGCGCGCACATCGGAGAGCATCGGCCCGGTCAAGACGAGCGTCGCATCCCTGCCTTCGTCCCAGATACGGCGCATCGCCGCGATGAGGTCATAGGTCCCTTTATCGGCGGCGGCCGTGCCGCTGAAATAGACGATCGGGCCGCGCAGATCGAAGGCGCGACGCGCCCGTTCGGCGTCACCGCCGGTCACGTCGCGCAGGTGTACGCCGACGCCGATTCGGTGCAGGCGCGCATCGGGGACGCCGCGCGCCGTGAGGAACGTCCGCTCTTGCTCGGTCTGGACAATCGTCGCGTCGGCATCCCGGAGAAGGCGCACCTGATGCGGCATCGAGTAATAGCGCACGATGCGCGCGTCCCCCGGCGAGCCGAGATGGACGAAGGGGGTAACGACAAAGGGGACACCGCCGCGCCGCGCCGTCCCCGCCCCGGCAATGACGGTCGATTCAATCGAGATGTTGGCGGCGTGGACGAGATCGAACTCCGTCGCATGGCGCCGCGCCCAGGCATGGAGCGCCGGCGCCCACGGCGCGAAGCGTCCCCCCCGCCGCAAGATCGCTTCTCCACCCGGCACGCGCGGCAAGCGGCTCCCCTCCGCCATCGCCCGCCGCAGCACGCGGTAGCCGAGCGACGAGGCCGGGTAATGCCGCACCGGGAAGCGCAGGACGCGGGCACCATTCAGCGTCTCGTCCGGCGGCGCATTGACGCGGCGCGCGGCAGGATTCCAGAAGTATTCGAGGTCCCACGCATCGGTCGTCAAGACCGTGACGGCGTGACCGTCGGCGGCGAAGCGTTCGGAGAGTTCGCGCATGTAGTTCTCCGAGCCGCCCTCGTACGGGGCGTACCGCTGGACGATGTGGAGCAGGCGGCGGGGTCGATCCACCGCGCTACGGCGTCCCGCTTGGGCGCGCTGGCGGTGTACCAGCCGTGCCCGATGCGGGC
>JBPCMC010000469.1:0-14670 GCA_051002645.1 Thermomicrobiales bacterium | reverse complement strand
GCGACGAACCAATGCGCTACTATCGAGTGCCAGTGCGAATCAGCAGAGAAGGGTGAGAGAAACACATGAAGGTCCTGTTTGTCGTGCTTGATACGCTGCGGCGCGATTATCTGGAGCCGTACGGCACCGATTGGGTGCGGACGCCAAACATCGCGCGGCTGGCGGAGCGGTCGGTGGTCTGCGACAACCACTGGGTCGGGTCGCTGCCCTGTATGCCCGCGCGGCGGGAGTTCATGACGGGGCGACACAACTTCCTCGAACGAGGCTGGGGGCCGCTGGAGCCGTTCGACGATGTGCTCCCCGCGCAACTGCGCAAGGCGCAGCCAAAGGTCTTCTCCCATCTCATCACCGATCATTACCACTACTTCTACCTCGGCGGCGAGGGACACAACAATGCTTTCGATACCTGGCAGTTCGAGCGCGGGCAGGAGGGCGACGCCTGGATCAGCCGCGTCGACGCCCCCGCCCTCCCCGCCAGCATGGGCCGGAATAATGACCGTCAGAATACTCTCAACCGCTTCGCTCAGCGCGAGGAGCACGAGTTCTCCGGCCCGCGCTGCGTCGAGCACGCCGTCCGGTGGCTGGAAGAGAATAAGGAGGGCGAGAACTGGTTCGTCCAGTTGGAGCTCTTCGACCCGCACGAGCCTTTTTTCGTCGTGCCGAAGTACCTGGAAATGTACGGCGATACCTGGAACGGCCCGCTCTATGACTGGCCCGATTATGGCACCGTCAAGGATAACCCTGACGCCATCGCGCACATCCGCAAGTGCTACGCGGCCCTCCTGACGATGACCGATCACTGGCTCGGCAGACTGTGGGATACATTGGACGCGCAAGACGCCTGGCGAGACACGATGGTCGTGCTGACGACCGATCACGGCTCGATGCTCGGCGAGCACGCCTACTGGATGAAGAACGCGATGCCCGTCTACAATGAGATCGCCCACATCCCGCTGATCGTCCATTTGCCGGGCGATCAGCGCGCTGGCAGCCGCGTCTCCGCCCTCACCCAGACGACGGACCTCATGCCGACCTTCCTCGATTACTACGGCGCGCCCATGCCGCCGCACCTACATGGCACGTCGCTCCGCCCCGCGCTCGAAGCGGATGCGGCGGTCCACGATTCGATCATCTACGGCTACTTCGGCATGGCGGTCAATGTGACGGATGGCCGCTTCACGTACTTCCGCAATCCCGTGGCAGCGGAGACGAAACTGTATGCCTACACCGCGATGCCGACGACCTTCCACACCTTCATCGCGCGGGAGGACCTCGCGCAGGCGGAGACGGGCCGTTTCCTCGGCCACACCTACAACATCCCCGTCTTCAAGATTCCGCAGACCGGCAGACCGCCGCATCATCACGACGGCGGATCGACGGGCGCGTACGTGCCCCGGCACGAACTCTTTGACCTCGCCACCGACCCGGCACAGGAACACCCACTGGATGACGCCGAGCGCGAGGGCCATTTCCGCGGCCTGCTCCGCGCTCATCTCGACCGCGTCCAGGCACCGAAGGAACAAATGGAGCGGCTCGGCTTGTAATAGCGTCGACGCCCAGAATCGTTGCACACCACGATGCGACCGCGTTTCACATGCAGTCGCATCGTGGTTGAGCATGACCGCCACACGATCAGGGGCGTGGGGGTGGCAACGGCGCGGGTGGCCCGCCTGCGGGAGGTATCGACGGCTGCGGGCGCGGGACGGGGGCGGGCGGGCCACCGGCGGGCGGGACGGTCGGTTGGGGTGCTGGCAGCGGGTTCGGCGGTGCGGCGAGAGAGAACTTCGCCACGAAGGCGTCGAAGGGATCGCCGCCGTAGATGGTCTGGTAGGCGCCGGGCGTGGTGGGGAAACTGCCGTCCGTATAGCCGACGATGTAGGCGTTGCCGACGTTGTCGACCGCGATGCCTGTGCCATGATCTACAAAGACGCCGCCGAGATAGGTGCTGTACAGCACCGTGCCGCTCGGATTGAGTTTCACCACAAAGGCGTCAGAGGCACCGGCGTTGGTCGGCTGATAGGCGCCGGGCGTGGTGATCAGGGCGCCGTCGGAGTAACCGGTCACATAGGCATTGTCTGCACTGTCAATGGCAATGCCTGTCGGGGCAATGATGTTGCCGTTGCCGAGGACGAAACCCGAATTGTACACGAGCGCGCTGCCCGCCGCGTTCAGTTTCGTCACCAAGGCGACGGGGCCCGTGACGTACGCGTTGCCGCTCGTGTCCACCGCGATGCCGGACTCTGAGCCGACGATGCTCCCGCCGAGGTAGGTGCTGTACACCAGCGCGTTGCCGGTCGCGTTCATTTTGGTCACGAAGGGGACGGTGTCGCCGCCGCCGCGGAACGTCCTCTGGTAGGCTCCCGGCGTGGTGGGAAAGGTGGGATCATTGGTTCCGCCGGTGAGATAGGCATTGCCCGCGCCATCGATCGCAATGCCGGCGGCCCCGGTGGGGAGAGCGCCAGTGCCGCTGAGATAGGTGCTGTAGACTAGCCCGGCGCCCGTCGCATTCAGTTTCGTCACGAACGCTTGATCGAAACCGTTGTAGATAGTCTGGTAGGCGCCTGGTGTGATCGGGACGCCGCCGAGGGCGCGGCCGGTGACGAACACATCGCCCGCGCTATCTCTCACGACGCCTGCGGGGGTAACGTTGCCGCCGTTGCCGAGGAACGTGCTGTACACAAGCGCCGTCCCGTTCGGATTGAGTTTCGTCACAAAGGCGCTGCCACCATTTGAGACGGTCTGGAACGCGCCGACGGTGGTGGGGAAGGTGCCAAAGGCGGTACCGGTGATATACGCGTCACCGCCATTGTCCACCGTGATAGCATAGCCGACATCGGTGCCGCTGCCACCGAGATAGGTACTGTACAGCGCACTGCCCGTCGCGTTCAATTTCGTGACGAAGACATCATAATTCCCGCTGTAAGCCGACTGGTAGGATCCCGGCGTCGTGGGGAAGCTGGTGCCAGCGCTGCCGGTGACATAGGCATTGCCTGCCACATCCACAGCGATGCCGTGGCCCAGGTCGCTTCCGCTTCCGCCGAGGTAGGTGCTATAGGCCAGCGACGGGTCGATCACCAGCGGCAGCGTCGGATCATATGCCCCCACCGCGAACCCGACCATGTCGTCCCCCCGCAGCACGTATCCACCGCCCACCACCCGCCGCTCCCCACCGACTTCTTGGTACAGCACCGGCGTGTGTTGCCGCACCTCCCCGGTCCCCGTCCCGATCACCAGGTCGCCCGATGTATCGTCGCGCATGACAGCCACCGCGCCGCCGATCGCGAGCGTGAACGCTGTCGGGTCCACACCGGGCGCAACGATCACGTCATATTCCCAGTCCTCCGCTTGCCTTCCGTAGATGTCCAGATCGATGCCGGGGTAGAGATCGCGATAGCGCACCTTCGCCGCCGTCGGGACAGCGGTACGCCACTGGGACGGGTCATTGCCAATCAAGTAGTTCACCGTGCCGGGCAGCGGCTCCGCAGCACTGATCGTCGGGGCGGGGTTGGCGCCGGGGAAGGTGAAGCGAAGTGCCGCACCCGGCGGCGGGATGTTCCCGTGATTGCTGGACGCGGGCGGGGCGAGGGAGAGCGTGAGCGCGTCCGCAGCGAGGGCGAGGGAGAAGTCGCTGCCCCGCGCAAGAAAGCGGATGGCAGGGTCGGCCTGTCCCTGATTCTGCGCGAAGGCGAGGGGCAGGGCGGCATAGGCGACTCGCGCGGCCTGCGCGGGCACGGTCGGCGGCACGGGCACGGCGCGCCCGACGCCGCCCGATGGGGGGACGAGCACCAGCACGGCAAGCAGCGAGACGACGGTCAGCGTCCGGGCGAGTGTGGCGAGCGTGGGCATCGTGTTCCCCTTCGTTGGTCATAACCGAAATCCGAGCCAGTAGCCGTCACCTCACCGTAGCAGGAATGACACGGACGAATGACGAGGGAATCCCCCGGTATGTGTGCGCTGTGCATACCTAAATCCCCGTCTCACGGGCGGCGCGATGGCAGCGGAGCCGGGGAGATGCCGTTCGGCACGACGGTCGGGCGCGGGGTCGGCAACGGATTCGGCACGCCGCGCGGCGGTGCGGTCGGCTGCGGGTTCGGGAGCGGGTTCGGGAGGCCGACATACAACTCGAATGCCCCCATCGAGCAGGTGACATTCCCGGCCGCGCCATTGCCGCGCGGAAAGCCGCGCTCATCCATGCTCCCTGCGCCCATGCCAATCGGCGGCAGGGGCGCGGTGCAGATGGCGGGATCGCCGTGGTTGAAGGCAGGGCTACTGTTGGTGATCGCGAGGGTCGCGGCATGGGAGCCATCGGGCAGCGTCGTCGCCGATGTGCCACCATTGTCCATCAGCGCGCCGAGTTGCGAGTTCTGAACGGGGATCGTCGCGCCACACGAGGCGTCGCCAAACTGGAGGTTGTGCCCCCCGTCGCTGATCGTTCCACCAAGGGCGGTGGCGCAGTTCCCGCCGGTGTTCCCGGCGATGATGGTGTTCTTCAGGGTGAGAGGGCCGCTGTTGTCATTGAAGAGTGCGCCGCCTGTCGTGCCGGAATTCGCGGAGAATGTGCTGTTCGTCACCGTCACGGCGCCGTCGTTATCCCGGAGAATGCCGCCGCCGCCAAAGGTACCGCCCGCATTGCCGGAGAATGTGCTGTTCGTCACGATCAGCGCGCTCGTGCCGCTCATCTCGATACCGCCGCCGCCATTCGAGGTATTGCCCGCGAACGTCACGTTCGTCAGCGTCAGCGCGCCCTCACCCTGTTCGATGCCGCCGCCACCGCCGCCCGCCGCCGTATTATTCACGAAGACGCTGTTCGTCACCGTGATCGTGCTGCCAATCCCCTCGTCAATGGCGCCGCCGGTGTTTGCCCCATCGGCGCCCGTCGCCATATTGCCCGAAAAGACGCTGTTCATGAGCGTCAGCGTGCCCGCATCCTGCTCGATGCCGCCGCCCCGGTAGCCCGAGTCGCTGGAGAAGGTGCTGCTCACGATCGTCGCCGCGCCGCGATTTTCGAGGCCGCCACCGATTCCAGAGGACGCCGCCGTGTTGCCGGAGACGGTACTGCTCGTCATCTGCAATGTGACGCTGTCGTTGTTATAGATGCCGCCGCCGGAACCGCCGAAGCTTATCCCGCCGATGCTCGCGTTATTGGAGATCGTGTCGCGCGTCACCATCAGCGTGCCGAAGTTGGCGATGCCGCCGCCATTGTCTGCGGAATTGGCGGTGACGACGCTGTCCGTCACTGTCAGCGTGCCGAGGTTGGCGATGCCGCCGCCAATCAGACGAAGATGGCCGACCACACTCGCGAGCACAGACGCATTGCCGTGCTGGATCGTCAGGCCGCTGATCGTCGCGTTTGTCACGCCGCTGTTTACCTGAAAGACCGTCACGCCGCCGGTCGCCGTCCCACCCGCCCCGCAGGTTGCACAGCCGCCATCGATCTTAAGCATGGTCGCCCCCGGTCCCTGGATCGTCACGTTCAGCGCGAGCGTCAGCGCCCCTGGCGCCTGATTCACGTTGATCGTGCCGTTCACCGCGAAGGTGATCGTCCCGCCGCTCCCTGCCGCCGCGAGCGCGTCCCGCAGTCGGCAGGTCCCCACCACATGTCCGACCATGCAGTTCGCCGCAACCGCCGTACCGTCCCCAAGGCTGTCCACCGTGATCGCCGCCGCCCCAACGGACTGCGCGGACAGGATAGGCAGCAGGATCGCCAGCAGCAGCACGACAACCCCGATGCGCCCGCCCCGACGCGAGCGGTGGCGTTGTATTCCTCTCATCACTTCCCCTCTGCCCTCTCTCCACCGGTGCAGGCGGGCACGCGGTGATTGCTTCTCCGCTTCACACCGATGAAGGGATTTCATGTCTACCGAATATTAAGTGTAGAGGAGAAGCACGAGAGCGGATACTAGGGGAATCCCCGGTTTTACCTACACCCGATGGACAATTGGGTTACTCGTGGGGAGCCGGGGGCGGAGTGGGGAGATCGACCAGGCCATTCCTGCTTGCCCAGACCGCGAGTTCGGCGCGGGTGTGGAGGCCGAGTTTTCGCAGACTGTTACCGACATGCCACTCCGCCGTCTTCTCGGAGATGTAGAGTTCCTCAGCGATGCGCCGGTTCGTCGTACCCGTCACGAGCAGCGTCACGACCTCGCGCTCGCGTGCGCTCAACCTGCCGAGCGACGGGGCATGACCGCTCGTCGACGCCTGCTCGTCGGGTTCGGTCGCCAGCGCCATCGCGATGGCATCCTCGACGGATATCGCGCGCCCCTCCTGCTCCAATGCCGCGCTGGCCGCGTCACTGAGGGCGCGGCGGGAGGGTTCGAGCCTGCCGGACAGCCACTGCCGCACGGGCAGGGCGCACGGCACGGCGATGGTATCCCGGATCGCCGCCACCGCGCCGATTGTGCGAAGCGCCCGCGCGTGCTGGCCCTGGAGCGCGTGCAGGGCGGCGAGCACCTCCATGCACTCGGCGATACCAAGCATGCTCCGCCCCGCGCGATGGAACGCGAGGCCCTCGGCAAGGATGGCACGCGCCCGGTCCGCATCCCCTTCGACGATCGCGAGGACTCCATGCCAGCGCTGGGCGCGCGCCACATTGCCACCGTCTCCCAGTTGCCTGACGCTGTCGAGCCCTTCATCCAGACGCAGGCGGGCGAGCCGGGTTTCACCGAGCATGAGCAAGGCGATGCCCGAATTGTGGAGCGCCTGAGCGAGCGCGAAGAGATCGCCCGATGCCCTGCCCGACGTGATCGCTTCTTCGTGCAGCCCGCGCGACTCCTCGAACGCGCATTGTTCGAATGCGATCAGCCCGAGCCCGGTGAGGGCGATCGAGGTACGCCGCGCATCGTCCTGCTCCCTCGCGATAGTTAGCATCTCCGCCAGCGGTATCCGCGCTTCGCTGTGCGCACCGTTCCCAATCATCAGCCGACCGGCGGCGAAGAGCGCATCCATCCGCATCGCTGCGGACGCGTGCTCCGCCGCCTCGTCCGCATCGAGCGCGAGAAAGTCCGTCAGCCACCGACTCCCTTCGCTAAAGTGATCCTGATGCCACCAGAACCGCCAGAGATCGGCACACGTCCGCATCCCCTGCTCGCCCCGCCGCCTGTCCAGCAGCAGGCGCAAGGCTTTGCGGATATTGTCCTGCTCGGGCAATAACCGATCCATCCACTCCTGCTGCTCCCGGCCGATCAAGCCCGTGCCCGCCGCTTCCGCCAGCGCGCGATACCAATCCGCATGTGCGTGCCCGATCCGCCCCGCCTCGCCGCTGGTCTCCAGGCGCTCTTCCGCGTATTGCCGCACCGTCTCGAGGAGGCGGTAGCGCGCCGTTCCGTCCCGCTCCTCCACATGCACCAGAGATTTCTCGACCAACTGCGCGAGGAGGGCCAGGACGTGCTCGCGCGCGATCCCCTCGCCCATGCAGATGGCTTCCGCCGTGGCGAGATCGCAGCCCCCGGCGAAGACCGCGAGGCGTCGTAGCACCACGCGCTCGTCGTCCGTCAGCAGCGCATAGCTCCAGTCGAGCGTCGCCCGCAGCGTCTGGTGTCTCGGCGCCACCGTCCGCCCTCCTTGCGTGAGCAGGAATAAGGCATCATCCAGCCGGGCCGCAAGCTGGTGCATCGTGAGGGCATGGGCGTGTGCGGCGGCCAGTTCCAGTGCGAGGGGCATCCCATCGAGGCGACGACAGATCGCGGCCACGGCCGACGCGTTCACATCGGCGAGGGCAAAGGTGGGTTGTTGGAGTCGTACGCGGTCGACGAACAACTGGACCGCCTCGCTCACTTCGAGGTGACGGGCGGTTGCGATGTCTGCCGGTTCGGGCAAGGAGAGCGAGGGAACGCTCCATGTCATCTCACCGGGAACCCGCAATGCTTCCCGGCTGGTGGCGAGGATACCGAGATGGGGGCACGCGCACAGCAGCGTATCGACGATGGTCGCGACCGTCGCGATGAGATGCTCGCAGTTGTCGAGCAGCAGCAGCGCCGTCCGGTTCGCGAGCGCGTCGCGCAGGGTCTCGATCAGTGGCCGGTGCGGCTCCTCCCGGACGCCGAGAACAGCCGCGATCGCCTGGGGCACGAGCGCCGGGTCATTCAGGCTGGCGAACTCGATGTACCACAAACCATCCGGGAAGGCCGATGGCGTCTCCGAGGCGGCGCAGGCGACAGTGACCGCACAGGCAAGGCGCGTTTTGCCGCACCCGCCGGGGCCGGTCAGGGTAAGCAACCGGTGGGAACCGAGCAGGTCGGTAACCGTGGTAACAGCGTCTTGCCGACCGATGAACCGGGTGAGAAAGGTTGGCAAATTATGTGGCGGAGTGGAGGGGACGGCGCCAACAGCGGCAGCGGCCCGAGTGATCGGCGTGGGTGACGACCGAGATTGCGCCATACCTGTACCTGCCCAAGAATGCGGACATCAGCGACAACTGCGTATCTTGCTGGTGCGACCGAAACCAGTCTAGCACATAGACGAGATAGCCCGATACATCACCATACCAAAATTGCGAAGCATGGAAGGAAGGCAGAGCGAGAATCCCCACGCCGCAATGCCTTGTCACCTGTGATAGATTGCGCTATCTGGTTCATACGATGCAGCCTGATGAGTCGGGGCGTGCATGCCACGCGCACGACGACCAGACGATGCCTACAGAAGCGGAGCGAATACGCATGCACACTGACACACGCCGCGTCACCCCGGATGACCTCTACACACTTCAGTTCGTCGGCGATCCGCAGCCGTCACCGGACGGGAGCCGGATCGCCTTCGTCGTCTCTGTGGCGGATGAGGAAGAAAACGACTACCGCTCCCGCGTCTGGCTCGTCGCGACGGATGACGAGAGCGAGCCGACTCCGTTGACGGCTGGAATAAAGAAGGATGCATCGCCTCGCTGGTCGCCGGACGGCGCGCAACTCGTCTTCGTCTCCAATCGAGCCGACGACACGCCGCACCTCTGGCTGCTCGACCTGCGCGGTGGCGAGGCGCGGCAACTGACGCACGGCAAGGAGCCCGCGAGCGACCCCAGCTGGTCGCCGGATGGCGCGCGCATCGCCTACATCGCCCACATAGGCGGCGAGCAACCACCGGAGAAGGATGCGGACGAGAAGACCAGGCGCGCCTGGGAGAATCGCATCCGCACGATCACCCGCCGCAAGTACAAACACGATGGCGACGGCTTCTGGGATGGCGGGCACGATCATCTCTTCGTCGTTCCGGCGGACGGCGGCGCGCGGACGCAACTGACCGATGGCGATTGGGACGACGGTCAGCCCGCCTGGTCGCCGGACGGTGCACAAATCGCCTTCACCGCATACCGCGAGGCGGATCGCGACCGCGTCGCCCGCTCCGATCTCTGGACAGTCCCCGCGACGGGCGGCGAGGCGCGCAAGTTGACTGGGAGCAACGGCGAGGCGAGCGCGCCCGCCTGGGCGCCCGACGGACGAACGATTGCCTTCCTCGGGCACGCGGAGGGCGACAAATGGTCCGCGACGACGCGCGTCTGGACCGTCCCTGCGGACGGGTGCGCGCCGCCGCGCTGTCTCACGCACACCCTCGACCGTCATGCGACGACCGTGACACTCCACGATCAGACGACGCCGGACACTGCGAACCCGCCGCTCTGGGCCGCCGATGGCGCGACCCTCCGCTTCCTCGTCGCGGACGGCGGCAACGATCATCTCTATTCCGTACCCGCATCAGGCGGCGACGCGACATGCGCGATCGGCGGCGAGCGGGTCATCCTCGGCGCGCGGTCGCTGCCGGATGGGCGACTGGTTCTCCTCGCCACCGACGCGACGACGCCCGCTGAACTCTTCGTCACGGACGGCACGACCGAACGGCAACGGACGAAGATGAACCGCGCCTGGCTAGAAAGCAAGGATGTCCGCGCGCCGGAGCGATTCCGTGTGCAGGGCGACGATGAGCACGCAATCGATTGCTGGCTGTTGACGCCGCCTGGCTTCGCGGATGGCGCCCAATATCCGCTCGTCCTGGAAATCCACGGTGGGCCACAGGCGCAGTACGCCAATACCTTCTTCCACGAGATGCAGGTCTGGGCGTCGGCGGGGTATCTCGTCCTCTACACGAACCCGCACGGCAGCATCGGCTACGGCGAGCGGTTCACGGAGGAATTGCGCCGCCACTACGGCGAGAAGGACACGCCGGACCTGATGGCCGCGCTGGACGCGGTGATCGCGCGCGGGAGTGTGGACGAGCGGCGGATCGGCGTGACCGGCGGCTCCTACGGCGGCTTCATGGTCAACTGGCTGATCGGCCAGACGGACCGCTTCGCGGGGGGAATTACCCAGCGCTGTGTCTCCAATTGGGTGAGCGATTACGGCACCAGCGATCTGAGCATGGTCAGTTGCGTCGAGGAGTTTGGCGGCCCGCCATGGGAGGCGATGGAGACCTACCTGCGCCTCTCACCGCTCACATATGTCGGCGCCATGAAGACGCCTTTGCATATCGAGCAGCAGGAGCACGACTACCGCTGCGCGATGGAGCAGGCGGAGCAGATGTTCATGGCCCTCAAAGCGCGCGACGTGCCCGTCGAATTCATCCGCTACCCGAACGAGAGCCACGCCCTCTCCCGCAGCGGCCAGCCCCATCACCGCGTCGAACGCCTCACCCGCCACCTCGCCTGGTTCGCGAAATACTTGGGTCGCTAACCACGAAGACACGAAGAGCACGAAGGAATACGAAGAGAAAGGAGCAGGAAACCACCACTCTTTCCTTCTCCCATCTTCGTGCTCTTCGTGTCTTCGTGGTTCATTCCCCCGCGAGGCTGTGGGCGGTTTGGAAGCGGGCGATGGCGGCGCGGTCGATGGTGATGCCGAGGCCGGGGGCGGTGGGGACGGCGACGAAGCCGGCGGCGAAGCGGGGCGGATCCGCGACGATCTGCTCGCGCAGCGGGTTCGGGGTGTTGTCCCATTCGACGAGCAGCGGGTCAACATCGACGTAGGCGGATTTAGTTGGCATCCAGCCGAGGAAGTGCATCGCTGTCGCTTGCGCGATGCCCGTGCCCCAGACGTGCGCCCAGCAGCGGACATTCCACGTCCGGGCGAGGTCAGCGATGGCGCGCCCCTCGGAGAGGCCACCACAGAGGCAGAGATCGGGCTGCAAAATGTCCGCCGCGCGCCGTTCCAGCAGATCGCGGAAGCCGAAGCGGGTGTAGGCCAGTTCGCCGCCCGCAATTGGGATGGGCTGCCGCGCACGCACCTCGCAATATCCGGCGATATCCTCCGGAGAGACCGGCTCCTCGAACCAGGCGATGTCGTACGGAGCGAGCAGTCGCCCCAGTTCAATCGCCTGCACCGACTTGTAGGCGTGATTCGCGTCCACCGCGAGGCCAATCTCCGGGCCAATCGCGTCGCGGACCGCGCGCACCGCCGCGACATCGAGCGGGATGCCGAAGCCAACCTTCATCTTGACGACCCGGAAGCCCTGTTCGACGTAGCCGACTGCCTCGGCGGGGAGGGCGGCGATCCAGTCGTCGCCCGGCTGGCGATAGAGGCCGGTGGCGTACGCCTGCACATGCGTGCGCGCGAGGCCGCCGAGGAGTCGATGGACGGGCTGGCCGCACTCCTTGCCGACGATGTCCCAGAGGGCGATATCAAGCGCGCTGAGCGCCCCGACGACGAAGCCGCGCTGCCCGGCATCAATCGTGGCGTTGTAGGCCGCCTGCCAGAGCACCTCGCGGTCCCATGGGTCCGCGCCGAGAAAAAGCGGGGCGAGCAGCGCCTCGATGAGCGTCGTATAGACGACGGGCGGCGCCTGGCAGTAGATCTCGCCCCATCCCTCGATGCCGTCCGCCGTATCGACCCGCACGAGCACCGCCCGCCGCCGTGTCACCCACGCCTGCGACCAGCCGAACGGCGTCTCCAGTGGCGCTTCCACGCCGAATGTCTCGATCTTCGTGATGCGCATGGGGCGAGCGTAACAAGTCGAAAGTCCGAAGTCAAAAGCCACTCCCATCTGCGGTTGTATCTCACACTCGGTCGTGAGAGGGGACGGGGAATTATCTGATGGTAACGAGGCTTCAGTTCAGTTTCGGGCAAGATCACTTGTAGGGGCACCACTACACATTGCGGCATTATTTGAACCGTATTGGGCGAAAGGCCGCCGCCACCGACTCAATTATACCGAAAATCGCCCTAACGCCTGGTCGGGAAGGGCAATGGCGCGGGGGCAGGGACGCTCCCACTCTGCGCGGGCACATTGCCCGGTGGACGCCCTCCCGGCAGCGGACTCGGATGGCCGGGGTCCGGCGCACTCGGCGGCTGTGCTGGCGGGAGGGGATTCACCCCAGGGAGCGGCGCGATGGATGGCTTGAGCGGTGGGAGCGGGTTGATAACTACGAAGGTGAATCCGGGGCTCAATGTGCCCGCCGTGCTGTCCGGGTTCGTGACGACGATGTCGAATGTCCCCGCCGGATGCGCGGGCGTCGTTGCGATGATCGTGGTCGCATCGGTGACGTTGGCGTTCGTCGCCGCGACACCGCCGAAGGTGACGGTCGCGCCGGGTTGGAAGTTCGTCCCGGTGATCGTCACATGCGTGCCGCCCGCGCTAGCGCCGGTTGTCGGTAGCACGCTGGTCGGGTTCGGCGGTGTTCCCGTGACGGTGATCGTGCCATGCATCGCCGCTATGAAGGGGTGAATTGTGCAGTGATACGGGAAGACCCCGGTCTGCGTGAAGGTGAAGGAGAATGAACCGCCGCCCGCGATGGAGCCTGAATCCCAAACCGGCGTCGGGGTCGCGTCGCTGGTTGTTGTGTGGGGGAACCCGTCATTATTCGTCCAGGTGACGCGCGTCCCGATCGGGATAGTGAAGGTGCCGTCGCCGTTTGGACCATGGTAGGCGAAGCCGGAGATAGAAACGGCCACATCCGGCGGTGCGGTCGTCGCATGACCGACCGTAACGAGTCCCGCGAGCACAAGCGCGAAAACGAGTGCGAATCCAACCCGTTGCCGTCCGATTCCCCGACCTGTCGAGCGCATCGCCGCAATCCTCCCCTGAATGATCGTTCGCTACTCCTCACTACGCCGCAATCGCGCATCTCGGATGGGTCCACGGCGCAGATGAGGAAGCCCGCACCACTGCGCGGGCTTCGTCATGTGCGCCATGGATTGGCGGCGATGGTTCAGGTATTGAGGTCCTGATAGATCAAGAGCAGGTCGTTGTTCTGCTGGGCGATGATCGATTGCAGGTAGAGCGAGAGTTGCAGGAGCGTCGCCTGCCGCTGCGCGTCTGTCCCCGCGCCCGAATATGCCTGCTGCTGGACTTGCTGGAACTGATTGAGCGCCGCCTGCGCGCTGTTGATTGTATCTTTGATCTCGGCGGCCGTCTCGGGCTTCACCAATTGCTTCTGCACCGCCACCTGCTGCCCGCTCGCCAGCTTGACACCCATCGGGTGGAAGGTGTTGATGCCCTGGAAGACGGCGAGCGCGAGCAGGAGCACGGCGATCGCGCCGAGCAGGGCCGTGGGAGCGGTGTTGCTCGCCCGCGCGGCCGGCTGCGGCGCGATCGGGGTCGCTACGGTTGCGGTGTTCGCGGGCGCCCAGTCGCGCGCGGGGATCGTCGGGCCGGAGGGCGGGATGGGCGGCGGCGGTACGTAGCGCCCGCCCTCGTAGGGGCGCGGCGGCTCGCTCATCCCGCCCGGCGGCGCGGGCTGGGGCGCGGGGACGCGCGGCGGGTATGCGGGCTGCTCCGATTGCGGCTGTGGCAGCTCGAAGCGGGGCATTTCCTGCCCACGGAGCGGCGATGGCGCGGGCCGAGGCGGCGCCTGCGGCGCACCAAAGGTCGGCAACGGCGGCGGCGTGGCGGACGGACGCGACGGTGGCGGATGCGCCGCGTTCTCGCCCTCGTTCGCGCGCGCTTCGTCACCGGTTGATCCGGCGCTCTCCGGCTCGATCCGCCCGAGTTTCCGGTCGTACTCCTCGGCGAAGGGCGCGGGCGCCGCGACATTCTCGGCGTCGCGCGTATCGCCCGATGCATCATTCGGGTATGTGGGCGGCGAAGGGGGTGTCTGGTTCACACAGCGCTCCTTGTATGCGGCGCAATTTCGATGTGCGTATGCTACCACACGGGGAAAGGACTGAGGATTGAGGGGAATTCCGTCAACTGTCTCATTGCTCATTGCTCCCCGTGTGGCACAATAGGTGCAGCGTAGATTGCGTCTTCTTCTTACTCTGCCAAGGAATAGTGCAAGGCTGGCCTATTCTTGGTCACATCTCGGTCACAGAGCCCGAAAGCGCCAATCGCGGTACAACCGATGCGAGCGGCAAAGCGATGAACATCCCACCATCTCAGCCAAGCATCGTATACAGTCCCATCGGTTCCCCAACGTCCATAACAGTTCTCCTTGTGAGTCCACTCTCTCGCCCCTGTGGTCGGTCGTTGTCACCGGGACGAATCTGACGACGATTCCCTGTGACACAGTGAACTATTAGCAACCAGTCGCGCGGCTTTGCGCTTGAGAATCACTCCTTGCATGGCAAGCTGTGCGGCGGACGCCCCATGAAAGACGCCCAATCTGTTACACTCCCCTCGCGACTAACGGTTCGGTAATGTCCCCAGATGTGTGTAAGTAGCGTCGTCATTGACGAAGACGGTCATGGTGTGGTTCTTCTCCGGTTGTCGAGACCGTAAAGAAGGAGCAACACCATGACCGACACCCTGAGCATAGGA
>JBPCMC010000468.1:0-5754 GCA_051002645.1 Thermomicrobiales bacterium | reverse complement strand
CTCTCTTCTCTGTACCCCTTCCCCCTCTCCCCCCTCCTTCCCCCCCCCCCCTCCCCCCCACCACCGTGCTGCTGTCGCGTCGTGCGCTAGCGCACCGCGACCGGGGCCAGCACCGCACGGACCTGATTGAGCACAATCTCCGCCTCGCCCGGTGCGAGCGACTGCGGGTTGAGAGCAATGGCGTCGACGCCGACCATACCGACGGCGACACAGGGCGTCCCGGCGTAGAGGGCGGCGGCGAGTTCATCCCGCGTCATTGCGGCATCGGGGTTGATGCGGACGATGGCGCGGGCGTGCGGCTGCCCCGCCTCGCTCGGGTAGCCACGCTCGACGGTGATGCCGGGCAGGTCGCGCAATCCGGCGATCCAGCGCTGCACGGTCGCCTCGTAGTTGGCGAGCGTCGCCTCTTCATCCTGCGCGAGCGACCACTCGACCGCCGCGAGGACGCCAAGCATCTCCTCCTTGCCCACCTTCATCGGGCGACCGAGGCTGTGGTTCGGGCTGCCGTTCGCGCGGCACGCGGCGACAATCTCCCGCCGCCCAAGCACGAGGCCGGAGGATTGCGGCCCGCGCAACCCCTTGCCGCCGCTGAAGATGGCGATGTCCGCGCCCAGCTCCTTCGTGAAATGCCAGAGGCTGCTAATCGGCGGGATTTGTGCCGCCGCATCGACGAGCACCGGCACGCCGTGCTTGTGCGCGATGGCGACGACCTGCGGCAGCGGCAGTGCGCCAGTCGCGTAGTGTACCCCGGCGAACCAGAGGACGCAGGCGGTGCGCGGGTTGATCGCCGCTTCGAGTTCCCACGGCTGCGTCGAGTGCGCCATGCCGATCTCGACGAGCGTCGCGCCCGTCTGGCGGACGGCGTGGTCGTAGCCGTTGCGGTGCGCGCGGTGGATAATTACCTCGCTCTTCCCGTCTTTCAGATAGGGGAAACGGGCAATCGCCGCCGGGTCCTCGCCCGCGATGCAGGCGGCGACGGCGATCGCGATCCCCGCCGCCGCGCCGGACGAGACGTAGCACGCGTCGTTGTGCGTCAGTGCCGCGATCTGCTCGCCGACGCGCTCCTGCAAGAGCGGTACATCGACATGCGTCTGCGCCGCCTCCACCATCGCCGCGACGACGAGCGGGGGCATCACCGAGCCGCCGAGCCGCGTCAGCGTCGCCGCCGCGTTGATAACCGGTCGGATACCGAGATCGTCGTACTTGCTCATTACTCACTCCGTTCGTGTAGCAATGAGCAACGAGCAATGAGCAATGAGTGGGGATGGCACCCGTCCTCGTTGCTCATCACTCATTGCTCATTGCTCGATCAGCCAGAGCCGTGGCTTCGGCACGCTGCCAAGTTGCCGCGCCATCCATGCGTCCTGCCAGTCGTGATCCGTCGCGCCCTCGTGCGTCACCGGATAGTGCTCCACCGGGCCGCCGAGCGCGCCCGCCAGCGGTTCCAGCCATTCCGGCCCGTTGACCGCGCCGGGGTCTCCTGTGATCAGTAACGTCGTCGCCCGCACGCGCGCCGCGTGGTTGCGCGCATCGAAATAAGCGACTGTGCGCCCGACGTTCTCCCGCTGCTCCGGGTACGTGCGGAGATAATCGTTGATCTCCTCCAGCGGGTATGCCGAGGAACGCGCCGCCGCTTCGAGTATGCGGTAGAACATCAGCCCGCCCGCCTGGAGCGCCGTGAATTGCGGCCGTCGCGCTGCCGCGATCACCGCGAGGTCGTCACCGACGATGCCGACGTGGGTGCCGTCCACCTCCGGGCGCGATAGGAGGAATTCCGCACCGCGCAGGCAGTCGGCGGCGATGCCGCGATAAATGGAGGTGGCGGGATCGTCGATGCCGAGCGTCAGCAAGCCGGGGTAGGAGGCGGCGAAGGGCTGATCCGCCAGCCGTTGCCCCCGGTGCATCAAAGTCAGCGTCGCGTACCGCTCCCGGTCATCGTAATGGGGGACGTGGTTGACGCTGCCGTAGCGCGGCGCGTTCATCAGGCTGGGGAACGGCCCGTCCCCGACCGGCACGCTGTAGTAGCCGAAAATGCGATACGGCCCGATGCTCGTCAGTCGGACATTATAGACGGTGGCGAATTCCGTGGAACGCAGCGCGTTGCGCTCCATCTCGACCGCCATCGGATAGCGCGCCAGTTCCTCGTCGATCCCATCCCAATACGCATCGAAGGCCGCCGGTCGTTCTGCCATCAATTCACCTCATTCTGTTTGAACCACGGAGACACAGAGGACACAGAGAGGGAGCGGAGAAGAAAAAGGAAGATCGCTTTGCCTTTCTTTGTGTCCTCTGTGTCTCCGTGGTTCAATCACCTTCTCAGCCGACGGTCAGTTCCGCGTGGCGGGTATAGGCGGCGGGTTTGAGTTGCGCGGCGAGCCATGCCTCGACCTTGCGCATCTCCCAGTAGACGCCGGAATCGTGCGCGCAGCGGGGGTAGGCGTGGATCTCCTTCGGGCAGGTCATCGCGTTGTAGAGTGCGTACCCCGTCTCCGGCGGGCAGACATCGTCCGCGAGGCCGACGTAGACGAGCATCGGGCATTTAATCATCGGTGAGAAGTTGGTGCCGTCGAAGTAGTTGAAGGTGGCGCGTACCGCCTCGGCACGATCGGGATAGAGGCGCAGGTAGTCGTTGATCTCCTCATACGGCCATGAATGCGTCAGGTGCGCGGCGTCCATGAAGCCGCAGAGATAGGGCGCGCCCGCCGCCCCGACTTTGATGACATCGCTGCGCAGCGCGGAGGTGGTGATCGTCAGCGCGCCGCCCTGACTGCTGCCATGGACGCCGATGCGGGTCTTGTCCACTTCCGGGCGGGTGAGCACGAAATCGACGGCGCGGGCCGCGTCCACATAGAAGCCGCGATAACTGTACGTGTAGCGGTCCACCACATTCGCCATCAGGAGATTGGGATAGCCGGGGTTGAACTGCTGGTTCGAGCGCAGTTTGCCGCGTGGCGCGACGCCGACCGCCGCGTACCCCATCTTCGCCCAGGACTTCGGCAGCGTCGGCTCGGAGATGTAGCCGGGGACGAGCAGGAGCGCCGGGTAGGGCGGCGGCAGGTACGACTCCTTCGGCACGCAGTACCAGCCCGCGATGCGGACATGATCGAGGCTGTCGTAGTGAATCTCGTAGACGGCCACTTCGTCCGTCGAGCGCATCGGGACGTGCTCCATCGTCGGATTGAGCGGAATCTCGCCCACCTCCGCCATGATCGCCGCCCAGAATGCGTCGAAGTCCGCTGGTCGTACCGTCGTCGTCCCGTACTGTTCCGCTGGTTTCCGTGCTGCCGCCATTGCCCCTCCTCATTGTTCAGATGCTTGAACCACGAAGACACGAAGAGCACGAAGAAAGACGAAGAAGAGAAGGATGACCTTTCCCTTTTCCCCTTCTCCTTCTGTCCTTCTTGCTCTTCTTCTCGTCGTGGTTAATTTCCCCGAGTCTATCGCAAAAGATAGGGATCGAGTGCGTCGCGCAGGCCGTCGCCGATGAAGTTGATGGAGAGGACGGCGAGGGCGATCATCACGCCCGGTGGAATCCAGAGCCAGGGCTGCGAGGAGAGCACCGTGAGCGATTGCGCGTCCGTCAGCATGTTGCCCCAACTGGCGGTCGGCGGCTGCACGCCGAGGCCGAGGAACGAGAGTCCCGCTTCGAGCAGGATCGCCTGCGCGATGCCGAACGTCGCCGCGACGATCACGGGCGCGAGCGCGTTCGGCAAGAGATGCCGGAAGATGATACGGAACGGCGCCGCACCGACCGTCCGGCTGGCAACGACGAAATCACGTTCCCGCAGCGACAGGAAGAGACCACGGAGGATGCGCGCCATCGGCGGCCAGCCCAGGAGGCCGATCACCAGCATCACGTTGTAGATGCTCGGCCCGAGTATCGAGACGACGGTGATAATGATAATCAGCGACGGGAAGGAGAGGACGATGTCCGCGAAACGCATGATGAGGGAGTCCACCCAGCCGCCGTAGTACCCCGCCAGCGCGCCGAGCACCAGGCCGATGATCGTATAGATGCCGACCGCGACGATGCCGACCGAGAGTGAGACGCGCCCGGCATAGATCAGCCGCGCGAAAACATCGCGACCGGACGAATCGCCACCGAGCCAGTGGGCGGCGGATGGCGGCTTGCGGATCAGTCCAAGCGTCGTGTGGTAGGGGTCATTGTGCGCGACGACCGGCGCGAAGATGGCGCAGAAGGTGAGGATGATCAGGATGACCAGCCCGACCATCGCGACGCGGTGCCGCCGGAACCGCTGCCAGACGCCCGTGCGCTTGCGCGGCGCCGCACTCGTGGCGAGCGCGGTCGGCGCTGCGGACGCGACCCCGCCCTGGGCCGCTTCGGATGCGCTACTCATCGCCAGTACCTGGCTTAGTAGCCGGTAGCCGGTAGCCAGTAGCCAGTCTTGCTGACGTCTGGACCACGCCACCCCTTTGACTATCAATTATCATGCGCCTCGTTCTCTTTCCGGACCACTGACTACCGACTACTGACTACTGGCTACTCATCAAGTGTACTTAATACGTGGATCGATGATCGCGTAGAGGAGGTCGGCGATCAGGTTGCTCGTCAGAATCATCAGGGCGGTGATCAGATTGATTGCCATGATGACCGGGTAATCGCGGCCCTTCACGGCGGTGATCGCGAGGGTGCCCATGCCCGGCCACTGGAAAATCTGCTCGATGATCACCGTGCCGCCGAGCAGGAGCGGCAGGGTGAGGGCGACGACAGTGACGAGCGGGATGAGCGCGTTGCGCAGCGCGTGGCGGTAGATGACCGCCCGTTCGGGCAGACCTTTGGCGCGTGCCACATTGACGTAATCCTGCCGGATCACTTCCAGCATACTGGAGCGGACATAGCGGATCAGCGGCGCGGCCTGTGCGAGCCCAAGCACGACGGCGGGCAGGATCAGATGGCGCAAAGAATCGCCGATGGTGTGCGGCTTGCCGACGGTGGCGAGGCCCGAGGTCGGCAGCCAGCCGAGTTTGAGCGCGAAGATGTAGATACCGATCAAACCGAGGAAGAATGACGGCACGGAGATCGCCGCGAAGCCCGAAATCGTGACGACGTAATCGAGGATCGAATACTGTTTGAGCGCGGAGAGCACTCCGACCGGGACGGAGACGAGCAGCGCGAGGATCAGCGCGGCGCCCATCAGTCGGAGCGTCGGCCAGAGCCGCTCTTTGATCTTTTTCGCGATCGGCTGGCGGTCTTGCGCGGAGTAGCCGAGGTTGCCCCGCGCCACTTCCTTCACCCAGAGGACGTAGCGCACCGGCAGCGGCTTGTTCAGCCCCAGTTGCTCGCGCTGCTGCGCGACCCAGTCCGGCCCGAGCGACGCGGCGGCCTCCGGGCTGATGAGCGCCGTCACCGGGTCGCCGGGCGCGAGATTGACGATGATGTACGTCGCCAGCGTAATCCCGATCAGCACCGGGATACTAATAGCGAGCCGTCGCAAGAGATACTGTCCCAACGCTCACTCCGTTCGCGAGTAGCCGGTAGTCAGTAGCCAGTAGCCAGTAGATAACCTGCACAGTAAGCGGGGAGATGATCTGCCCCCTCCCCGTACCCTGCTCTCACGTCGTGATCCGCCAGTTCGTCCGGTTCACCAGCCCCGCTACCGCCCGGGTACGCGCCGTCATCCCCCATCGATGGTGCCGATCCCGCTGACTCAGGCATTCATACCGCCGCATCCGTCCAATCACATGCTCCACCGTCACCCGCTGCTGTGCAAATGCCCGGTTGTAGGCCATGTC
>JBPCMC010000467.1:0-11664 GCA_051002645.1 Thermomicrobiales bacterium | reverse complement strand
CGCTTCATCCGCTACGCCTTCATGCCGAACAAACTCCGCTACTGCGGCGGCGACGACAACAGCGAGATGTTCGCCTACGCGCTCGCCGAGGTGCGCGAGCCGCCGCTGGAGACGATCCTCCGCAAGTTCAGCGGCGCGATGCCTTACCTGACATTGATCGCGCGGAGCAACGGCATCGCGGACCCGTTCGATGACCGCGTGGTGGAGGCATACTGGATCGGTAACGAACTGCTCGATCATGTCGAAGTGCGCGACATGTACGCCTCGCTGCGCGAGCGATATAGCGCGCGGCTCTCGCCGAAACTGATGGCACTGGTCGCGAACAAAGCGCCGGAAGGGGCGCGGGCGCACCATAGCTTCCATGTCTTCGATGTCTGGCGGACCGCCGAACATCTCAGCGGCGACGTTCTCGCGACCGTGGACAATTGCCGCATCAGTTGGGGGACGGTGCGGGCGGTTGAGGGGGCGGACGTGATCGTCGACCGCAGTCCAATCGTGCTGCACGAGGGTAAACTGGCGCTCGGCGAGTCGCGCCGCGAGCGCGTGGCCCGGCTGATCGACGGCAAGGGCTTCGTGACGACGGTCGCTCCGGGCGACATGGTTTCGATGCATTGGGGATGGGTCTGCGACGTGCTCACCCCGCGTCAGCGCGCCAATCTCGCCCGTTTCACCGACCAGCACCTCCGGCTCGCCAATCAGACGATGTGAGCGACGTGCGCGAAGAAACGAGTAGCGAGCGATGAGCGATTCCCCGCACCCCGCACGCGCCACCGGGCGGCTCTCCCGCCGCGCGCTGATCCGTGCGGGCGCGCTCGGCAGTGCGGCGCTGGCGACAGTGCCGCTCATCACGGCTTGCCAATCAACGCCCGGCGGGACCGTGACCGCCCTTGCGCCGACCAATGCGGCTCGCGCGCCGCGCCGCCTGACGCTCTCGTGGTGGACCGATATCGGCTACCCCTCGCCCTTCGCCTTCATCCCGCTCGGGCCGGGCGGCGTGGTGCGCACCAGTCTGCTCTTCGACACACTCACCTGGAAAGATGAGCACGGCATCGTCCCCTGGCTCGCGGAGCGCTGGGATGTGAGCAGCGACGGCCTGACGTACACCTTCACGCTCCGCCCGACGATTCCCTGGCACGATGGTCGCCCGTTGACCGCCGACGATGTCGCCTTCAGTTACTCGTATTACCGCCAGCACGCCTTTCCGTGGGGTTCGAGTGATATGGTGGACGGCGCCGATGTGGTGGACGCGCGCACGGTGCGTATCCGGCTCAATCGCCCCTTCGCACCCTTCCTGGAAAATGTCGCCGGCCTGCTGCCCATCCTGCCGCGGCACATTTGGGAGACTGTGAGCGACCCACTGAAGTTCGCGGGGCCGGGCGCCGTGATGGGCAGCGGGCCGTTCACATTCGGGTCCTATAAGGAAGGGGCGGGCGAGTATCAGTTCGAGGCGCACGCCGCCTATTTCCGGGGCCGACCCGCGATTGACACACTCCGCTACGTGCTCGTGCCGCTCGCGCAGAGTGTGGTCGGTCTGCAGACGCACGCGGCGGACGCCATCCTCGCGATGGATTACGACGTGGTGAAGGCGTTCGGGCAGGGGCCGACCTATCGCGCACTCCAGACGCCGCCGTTCAGCATCATGCGCCTGATCTTCAACGTCGACCGTCCACCTTTCGATCAGCAGGCATTTCGCCAGGCGGTGGCCTACGCGCTCGACCGCCAGCAGATCGGCGAGCGGGTCATCCACGGCAACGTGACGCTCGGTAATCCCGGCGTCATCCCGCCCGGCAGCCCGTGGTACAATCCGGATGTGCCCCAATATGCCTACGACCCCGTCCGCGCCCGCACGATGCTCGACGGCCTCGGCTTCCGCGTCGGCGCGAGCGGGATGCGCCTGATGCCGGACAGCCAGCCCCTCACGGTGGACTTCGTTGCCGACCCGGCTGCGGCGGACGCCGAGATCGTGCGATTGATGCTCAAAGAGGTCGGTATCGACGTGCGGCCGATCACAGCGGACCCGAAGACGCGCACGGACCTGATGAAGAGTCGTCGCTTCGGTATGGCGCTCACCTCGCACATCGGCGTCGGTGGCGACCCGGATTTTCTGCGCCGCTGGTACGCGAACCAGACGTACAATTCGTTCGAGGACGGCAACGCGCTGCACAACGCCGCGTTCACCCGTCTCGCCGATCAGCAGGTGGCGGAGATGGACGCGGCGCGGCGGAAGGCGCTTGTCAACCAAATGCAGGTCATACTGGCGGAGGAGTTGCCGACCCTGGCGCTCTACCATCGCCCCTTCTACTGGCTTTACGACCCGAACGCCTTTCAAGGCTGGTTCAACACCTGGGGCGGCATTATGGACGGCATCCCGCTCGTGGATAATAAGCTCGCCTTTCTGGGTAGTAGTCAGTAGTCGGTAGCCAGTAGTCAGAGGGAGCCGTGGGACGGAAGGCGGAAAGGCGACGCGAGTAGGGCAGGCCCGTGCATAGTGCGTGTTCTCCCAACTGACTACCGACTACTGGCTACTGACTACTTCCCCGGAGGGATCGTGACGCGTCTCGCCCGCTCGCTGGCGCTCCTGGGGGCGCTGCTCGTCATCAACTTCGCCCTGCCGCGCCTCCTGCCCGGCGATCCGGTAGACTACCTGCAAAGCGGTGGACTGGACGCGCCGGTGCCGCTCGCGCCCGAGTCGCGCGCCCAACTCCTGCGCTATTACGGCCTTGACCGACCGTTGCCCGTCCAGTTCGGCCACTATCTACTCGCGACGGCGCGGGGTGACCTCGGCTTCTCCATCCACTTCAATCAGCCCGTCCGCGTGCTGGTGCTGCACCGGATCGGCTGGACGCTCTTCCTGGCGGGCGGGTCGCTCCTGATCGCCGCCTGCCTCGGCTCGCTCCTCGGCTTGTTGCTGGCGTGGCACGCGCGGTCGCGCTGGTCCACCGCGCTCGGCCTCGTCGCGCTGCTCGGCGGCAGCCTGCCGGAATTCGTCGTCGGCCTGGCCCTCCTCTTCGCCTTCGCGGTCTCCTGGCCGCTCCTGCCGATGAGCGGGGCGCTCTCACCCTTCCGGCAGTGCGGCAGCGGTGGCGTAATCGGGTGTGCGTCTGACGCGGCCCGCCACGCGATCCTGCCCGGCCTGACGCTTATGCTGGCGCATCTGCCCTCCTTCCTGCTCATCGCCCGTAGCGCGGCCAATGCGGAAGCGCGTCAGCCGTACGTCGCCGTGGCGCGGGCGAAGGGCCTCGCGGAGCCGCATATCGCCCTGCGCCATGTGGCGCGGAACACGGCTGCGCCCGTGCTCGCCTACTTCGGCGTGCGGGTGGGGCTGCTGCTCGGCGGCGTGGTGATCGTGGAGACACTCTTCGCCTATCCGGGCCTCGGCCAACTGACCTTCATCGCCATCGAGTCCCGCGACTATCCGCTGCTGGAAGCCCTCTTTCTGCTCTTCGGCATCGCGATCACCGCGGCGGGGGTGGCGAGCGATTTGCTGCTCGCGTGGCTCGATCCACGCCCGCAACAGGCGGCGGTGTGACCGTGCGGTCTGAGACGCTGCCGCTCGCACCCGCCGTCACGGAGGATCATTCGGAGCGACGCCGGAGGTATCGCGCGCCCATCCTACACGATGCGCGACTGTGGGTCGGGGTCGCAATACTTACCGTCATTCTGGTCACTGTGTCCCTGGATGGTCGGCTCGCACCCGTTGACCCGCATGCGCTGAGCGGGCGACCATTGGAGCGCCCGAGCGGCGCGCATCTCCTGGGCACGAACGACATCGGTCAGGACCTCTTCAGCCAAATGGTGCGCGGTGGCCGCGTTTCGATCGTCGTCGGCTTCGGGGCAGCGGTCCTCTCGACGGCGATCGCGTGGGTGCTGGGGCTGCTCTCCGGCCTCGGGCGGCGCTGGAGTACGCTCGTGGCGGGCACGGCGGATCTCTTTCTGGCGCTGCCCTTCCTGCCGGTGACGATCCTCGTCGTCGCGCATCTCGGGCCGAGTCCGTCTGTCATTACGATCACCATCGGGCTGGTTTCCTGGCCGTCGTTCGCGCGCGTGATGCGCGCCCGCGTCGCCACCGAACTCGCCGCTGGCTATATCGAGGCTGCCCGCGCCATCGGCGCGCATCCCGTCGCGATCCTGACACGGCACGTCCTCCCTGCCACGGTGCCGGTGGCAACGGCGAAATTCGTGCTCACTGTCCAATCGGCAATCGTCATCCAGGCGAGTCTCGCCTTCCTCGGCCTGAGCGACCCCGCGACGATCAGTTGGGGCGGCATCATACATCGCGGCGTCGGGTACGGGCTGATTTTCGCGAGCGGCGCGTGGCAGTGGTGGCTCGTACCGCCGATTTGCGGCATCGCGCTGCTTGTCTCAGCGGTGGCATTGATTGGTTGGGCACTTGAGGCCGTGTACTGACGGGGTCGATGACGAGGCACGACGCTCTGTTACGTAATTGGCAATACCAACACCTTCCGAAGCGCCTTCAGCCAGTAGCGTTTCCCGCCCGAGCGAGAGACGCTTGCATCGACCATCTGGCTACGCCGGGCGATCCGCCTCTGACCGCATAGCGGCGAAGGAGGGGAAGATCCGCAGGCGGAAGTCGCCGACCGCGATCGTCTGGCTGTCGGCGTTGGCCGGCGCACTGGGAGGCGTCGCGTCGCGCAGCCGGGCGAAGAGCGTGCCGAGCGGGTTGCGATGGTCGGGGTCGAAGAGTCCATCTCCGACCACTTGGAGCACCTGCGGCCAACTCCCCCAAGCGGCGCGACGGTCCGGCTCGGGTCCGCCGGTGAAGTGGGCGAGGTAGCGCCCGAGCACGAAAACGTAGACCTTCTGCACATGGAATCGCTTCGCGGCGCGCTCATCGAAGCGGGCCAGCAGATCGTCGGGGCCGTGGCGCTGCACCCACTCCAGGATCGCCGAGACCTGGCGGTTGGCATGGAAGAAGTTGTCGCGCTGCCGCTGTCGCTCTTCGACCGAGCGTGCGAAGGGGTCCTGCGCCTTCAGCTCGAAGACGCCGAGCGTGCCGCTCTTGCGATCGAAGACGAGGGCATCGAGGTCGGTGCGCGCCGCGCCGCCCCGCTTCAGTTCGACCCGTCCCGCGCTCAGGACGAAGCGCTTGTCGCTGACGAGACGGTAGAGGTCCTGCCGGAAGACCCCCTCGCGCAGATGGGCGCTGTTGTGATACTCCTGCGCGTGGCGGCGGCGCAGCTCGCGCGCGAGGAAGATGAGGGGCTCGCCGAGCAGCCCGAGCGCTGACCAAACTACCCGATTCTCATCGAGACGGATCAGCGGCGGCGCGGCGCGGCCCGCGAGGGCGCTGTGGTAGACGGCGTTGCCGCGATCGAGGATAAAGGGCTGGAGGGCGCGCCCGATCGTCACCGGGTCGGCGTCGAGCGCATCGGCCAGCGCCGCGATCATGGTCTGTTCGTCCTGGGGTGTGGGCGTAGAATCGCCGTCGGGCGCGCGGCGGTCGCGCTCGCGGTGCAGCCAACCGATCAACATCGCCAGGATGTCGGTGTACCGGCCGAAAGTCGCGCCGCTGATCGTCGCGTCAGCCGGATAGCTGTGCTGGCAGGCGAAGCGGGCGACATAGGCTTGACCGAGCTGACGATAGTAGCGGTCGGCGTCTGGGTCGCTCGCGATAGAGTCCATTGATTCGGGGGGTGGTGCGCCTTCCTGTCCGAGGAGCGCACGCTTCTGCAGTCGTTCGCTGAGGAGGGTCGCTAGGCGCGGGGCGACCTGCTGCGTCACATGCGCCGACCACCAGTCGAAGTCGGCTCGCTCACGCTGCTCGGTCGAAAGGCGCTGGCTCGTCGCCCAGGCGACGAAGGTGCGAGGGGCGCGCTGCTGCAGTTGCAGATGGCCGGATGCGCACTGCGCCAGCGCCAGGCTGGCGAGCGCCAACTGGTCGCAGTCGGCGAGGAATTGCTCGGCCCAGGCGGTGAGCGGTGCATAGTTGTCGAGGATGTCGCCGCCCTCGTCGTCTTGCCGTTCCAGGCAGAGGCGCAGGGCCAGATTCCAACCCGGTCGCGCGGCCTGTCCGGGATCGCCGGCGAGCGCCATTGCTTCCCCGGCGCGCAACAGCGCGAGCAGCGCCCGCGCGCGACCCGGCGGCAGCGTGACGGCGACCGTGGCGCTGATTTCTGCCAGCACCTGGCGGCAGCAGTCGAGCGGCGTCATCGGCCATCGCTCGCGAACGATCCCCGAGCGTCAGCCCACCGCGCACCATTACTCCGCGTGATAGACCACGCCGAAGACATCGCCCATTCCCTCGCCCTCAGCCCCGAGCCCTTCCCGCCTACCTTATCACAACTGAGGAGGCGCTTAGGCTATCGTCTTGCGCAGATAGAGGTCCACGAGACCCATGATGAGGGGAGAAGTGACGCCGAGCAGCGGCACGATCAGCCGCACATCGGCGGCGACGGGGTTTGCGAGCATCCGGGCGACACGACCGCCAATCCAGGCGCCCGCCATCGTCACCGGCACGGCGAGCGGCAGGAGCAGAAGTGTGAGCGGGTGTCCGGCGCCCCAGGTCAGGTAGGTGAGGATGCCGAAGACGCCGCCGGCGATCGCCCACGCCCACCGCTCGCGCATCCCGGCGCGCAGCGCGAGCACGAGGGCGACGGCGGCGGGGAGGAGCGGCGGCGGCAGCCAGTTGCGCGCATCGTGCGAGACCGGCAGATACCGGTCGAGGCGCACCGCCGCACCATGATTACCGAGCAACTGGACAAAGGTGAAGATGATGACCACCGCGAGCAGAACCCGCGCGCGCCGGTCCACCCCACGCACGAGGGCGAGCGCCGTCCCCATCCAGAGGGCGCCAAGGAGCAAGAAGACCGGGTTCGTCTCCGTCAGGTTCGCGGTCGCGTAAATCCGCCGGACATGCGCAATGCCTGTATTGTTGGTGAGCGCCGGAAGAGTGGCGATTGCGCGATTCTGCGCCTCTAGCACCGCCGGTGTCATCGTCTTGTGCAGCGGGCCGAGGAAGGGCGTCATCGAGAAGCTGAGGATTAGCCAGCCAAGCGCCACCGCCGTCGCCCACCGGAGCGGCCGGTAGGGGCGGAGCGCGAGGCGGCAGGCGACGAAGCCGAGCATTGCGACGAACCACGACCAGCCGAGCATCGCGTGCGGCATCGACCACGCCGTCTCGTCGAGGCCGAAATTCGTGTGCCAGTAGTTGTCGAGCACCAGCCCCGCGAAGCCGAGCATCGCCAGCCCCCCAGCGGTAATCACCAGCGCGCCCGGCACTGGGAAGGTGAAAAGGCGCAGCCGGAAGGCCGTTCCGAACCACGGGCGCAGTTTCGGCGAGAAAGTGAGCCCGGCGACGAGCAGGATCGTGATGATCGTCGAGGTGTAAATGAAGACGTGCGGCGGCGAATAGAACGTCTCGAATTTATTCTTTGCGTGCCATGCGCCATCCCATGACAGGCCGATCGTGACCGTGACGAGCATGAAGATGAGCGCGAACCAGAGTCGGCGGCCCGCACGATCTACGGTCGTCGGCGCGTTGAGCGCCGGTGCGCCGGTGGGGACAATCATCGTTTCTCGCATTACTCGCCTCCCGGACGATGCCCCGGCGCGGGGCCGCCGCGCCGTATGACCGATTGTCACGCTCTATCGTACGGGATGAAGATTGGAAGGGCGCGATGGAAATGTAAAATTCTCCCCGCGCCGGTCGCCGTGTCGATTCTCCGCATCGCCATTCGTCAGTAGAGTGAACGGTGCAGAGAGGCTGCACCGTCCGGCCGGTAGCGATCAGGAAAGGGAACAGATCATGGCACAATTCATGTTGCTCGTTCGTGGTGGTGGCGCGATGCCGCAGCACTTCACACCGGAGCAGGTTCAGCAGGCGCTCCAGCGGTACTTCGACTGGTCGGACAAACTGCGGAGCGAGGGGCGGTATCACGACGCGAACGAACTGAACGATGGCGGGCGCACCGTGCGGATGCGGGGCGGGCAGGCGGTCGTCGATGGCCCGTATGTCGAGACGAAGGAAGCGATCGGCGGCTACTATCTCATCGAGGCCGCGAACGAGGACGAGGCGGCGGAGATCGCCAAAGGATGCCCCGTACTCGGTCATGGCGGACTCGTCGATGTGCGCGAAATCGCCGTCCACTGACGAAGGCGAGCCTCACCCCCGACCCCTCTCGTACGGAGCCATCGCAGGGAGATCACGGAATGCTTCAGTTCTGTACAGCGATGGAGAGGGGAGGAGAGCGGAGGATACGAGAAGAAGGCAGGTTGGCTTTCTGCAGGTGATTCTCCCCCTCTCCATCGCCATACGGAACTTGAGCGTTTCGTAGCCAATGGGCGATGGAGAGGGGGCTGGGGGGTGAGGTTTGCAACCCGCAGCAGTGCCGCAACTGGTCGACCATCTCTGCCGCCATCAGGCGGGGCAGGTGGTCGCGACGCTAACGCGCATCTTCGGGCCGCAGCATCTCGATCTGGCGGAAGATGTCGTGCAAGAAACGCTGATGACGGCGCTCCGGCAATGGTCGTATCGCGGCATCCCGGAGAACCCGGCGGGCTGGATGATGACCGTCGCGCGGAACCGCGCCCTCGACATCCTGCGTCGGGAGCGGCGGTTCCGTGACTTGCGGGCGGCGCTCGTTGCCGCCCCGGAGTCGTCGGGCGACGATCCGACGGCTCACGCGGACTTATCGGACGATGTGCTGCGGGATGACCTACTGCGGATGATGTTCATCTGCTGCCATCCGGCGATCTCGCGGGAGGCGCAAGTGGCGCTGACGCTCAAGACGCTCGGCGGCTTCGGCGTTTCGGAGATTGCCCGCGCCTTCCTGACGCCGGAGGCGACCATTGCCCAGCGGCTCGTGCGGGCGAAGCGGACGATCCGCTCCCTGTGTATCCCCTACGCCGTGCCGGACGCCGCCGACCTGCCCGCCCGTCTCGACGCGGTGCTCGATGTGCTCTACCTGCTCTTCAACGAAGGGTACTCGGCACATCAGGGGGATGCGCTCGTCCGGCGCGATCTCTGCGCGGAGGCGATCCGGCTGACGTCCGTCCTCGTCGCGCACCCTGCGGGCGATCGACCGAAGGTCCACGCGCTCCTCGCCCTGATGCTCCTCCACGCCGCGCGCCTGCCCGCCCGCACCGATGCGGCGGGCGATTTCTTGCCGCTCGAAACGCAGGATCGCGCCCGGTGGGACACGGCGATGATGCACGCCGGGCTGGACGCGCTCTCCCGGTCGGCCTGCGGCGACGAACTGACGACCTATCACCTCCAAGCGGGCATCGCCGCCTGCCATGCCCTTGCGCCGACCTATGCGGCGACGGACTGGCCGCGCATCCTCGCCCAGTACGACGATCTGCTCGCCCTCGCGCCTTCCCCCGTCGTCGCGCTCAACCGGGCGGTCGCGCTCGCGATGATGCACGGGCCATCGGCGGGCCTCGCCGCGCTGGACGATGTCCGCGCGCTGCCCGGCATGGCGAATTATGCCCTACTGCACGCCACCATTGCGGAGTTCCGTCAGCAATTAGACGAGACTGCCGCCGCTATCGCCGCCTACGATGCCGCCCTCGCACTCATCCTCACCGAGCCGGAGCGCCGCTTCCTCCTCCGCAAGCGCGCGGCGTGCATCGCGGACGGAGGGGAGTGAACCACCAAGACACCAACGGACTATTTCAGATTCAGGCGTTCCAGCACCTCGGGATTCCAGACGGCGCGGGGGCGGTGGCCGGTGAGGACGGCGGCGACCTCGTAGGCGGTGCGGCGGCGGCGCTCGCCGTTTGCCCACACGCTCAATGAGGCGATGTGCGGCGTGACGATCACGTTCGGCATCGTCAGTAGCGGATTGGTGGGATCGACCGGCTCCTGCTCTGTGACATCGAGCCCCGCGCCGAAAATTTGCCCGCTTTGGAGCGCTGCGATGAGCGCGGGCTCGTCCACCACCGGGCCGCGACTCGTGTTGATGAGGATCGCGTCCGGCTTCATCAGCGCGAACTCCGCCGCGCCGATCAAGTGGCGCGTCTCGTCCGTCAGTGGCGTGTGCACCGAGATAAAGTCGGAATCCTGTACAACCTGCGCGAGCGACACCTGGCGGACTCCGTAGCGGGCGAAGACATCGCTGGAAATGTACGGATCGTTCGCGATGATGCGCAGCCCGAACCCCGCCGCGCGCTGGGCGACGGCGCGCCCGATGTTGCCGAAGCCGACGAGACCGAGCGTCTCGCCCGTCACGCGGTGGATGCGGTCGCCGGGGCGTTGCGCGCCCGCCCGCCCCCAGTTGCCCTCGCGCACCCAGAGCGACGACGGGACGATTTGCCGCACGCAGCCGAGCAGGAGCGCCATCGTCTGGTTCGCCACCTCGTCGATGAAGACGTCCGGCACATTGCAGAGGATGATGCCGCGCTCGGTGGCGATGTCCACGCCGTAGACGTTGTCCATGCCGATGGCGCTGCGCGCGATCACCTTGCAGCGCGGCAGCGACTCCATGAAGCGGCGGCTGATGCCGCTGGTGTAGATCAGGCCGTCGGCGTCCTGCGCCGCCGCGATCGCCTCATCCTCCGTGCGCGCCTGCACAACGACGACCTCACAGCCCGCGCGTTCGAGGATTTCCCGCTCCCCATACTCGCCGAACGCACCCCACCCCTGCATGACCACAACTTTCGGCTTACCTGTGCGCTCCGCTGTCGCTGTCGCGCTCGCCGTCTGCGTCATCGCCCACTCCTCTCGCGTAACCCCGATAGCCAGTGAGCCATCTTACCGCGCGGATGCGCGGGCAGTCGATGGCTCAAGGGAATTTCCTAACCCCTCCTGCCCATAGGGCACCCGCCCTTCCCGACACGGGACGGGGGAGCAAGCCGCCGATAGATCGGGGCAATATCAAGTAGACCACGGCATTGCCGCGAGTCACCCCTTCCCGCGTCGGAAGGGGTCGGGGATTAGGATTCCCCGAAGGCGAGAACACATACGCCTTACAGAGGCCCGTCGGCGGGAACGGGCAAGAAAGTGGCCCCTGTGGGGACAGGGGCCAGGGGAAGAGGAGGAAGGAATGAGCGAAAAATGAGGGTCAGGAGTTGAAGAGCGGCAGGGGCTGATAGGCGCCACCGGGGAGGACGTCCGTCGGGTCGAAGCCGAGCCAGTTCTGGAGCATCGCGGCGTAGACCTGCCGGAAGTCCTGCTGCACCTTCAGGTTGCCGTTGTCGAGGTCGATCAGGCTCGGCGTGTCGCCGTAGATGCCGCCCTTGACGCTGCCGCCCATCACGAACATCGGCGCGGCGCTCCCGTGGTCGGTGCCGCGCGAGGCGTTCTCGGCGGGGCGGCGGCCGAACTCGGAGAAGGTCATCAGCGCGACGTTGTCGCCGTGGCCGTGGGCATTGATGTCCTGCCAGAAGGCGCCGAGGCCGTCGCCGAGATACTGCATCAGCCGGTCGTGCGTCTCGCGCTCGTTCGAGTGGGTATCGAAGCCGCCCGTGGCGAGGTAGAGCACCCGCGCGCCGACACCGCCATGGATCATCTGCGCGACGGTCTGCAGGCCCGCGCCGAGTTGCGTCTTCGGGTAGGTGACCGCCGGAGTGTAGCCGACCGCCACCTTCGCGACGCCCGCCATCGCATCCTGCGCGATGCCGTGGCTCGCCGTAATCAGTTTCGCATACTTATTGTCCGCAGTCGTCACGCTATTCATGTAATCGTAGATCGCCGAGACCGCGCCG
>JBPCMC010000466.1:0-4211 GCA_051002645.1 Thermomicrobiales bacterium | reverse complement strand
AGATTGGGGTCGGTGCGGCCTCTTCCGTGCCATTTTGAAACCCCTTCGAGGAGCCATGAACCGTATTCTCAACGGACGGTATCGAATCGACGGCGTTGTCGGGGACGGCGGCATGGCCGTCGTCTACCGTGGCTGGGACCTTGTCCTGAACCGCGTCGTCGCGATCAAAGTGCTCCGCGAGCAGTATGCGATCAACGAGTCCTTCCTCGCGCGCTTCCGCCGGGAGGCGCAGTCCGCCGCCGGGCTGGCGCATCCGAACATCGTCAATGTCTACGATGTCGGGCGTGACGCCGATACGTGGTACATCGTCCAGGAGCTGATCGACGGGACGGACCTCGCCAGCCTGATCCGCCAGCGCGGTCAGTTTACCGTGGCGGACGCGACGGAAGTGATGGCGCAAGTCGCGGAGGCGCTCGATTACGCGCACAGCCACGGCATCATCCACCGCGACATCAAGCCGCACAACATCCTCATCGACTCGCGCGGCACCGCCAAAGTGGTGGATTTCGGCATCGCCAAGGGCGTCAACGATATCAAGATGACGGACGCGGGCACGGCGCTCGGCACGGCGGGGTATATCTCGCCGGAGCAGGCGACCGGCGCGCCTCTCACTGCCGCGAGCGATCTCTACAGCGCGGGCGTCGTGCTTTACGAGATGCTGACGGGGCGGCTGCCCTTCGTCGGCGACACGGCGGTCAGTGTGGCGATGCAGCACGTCCGCAACGCGCCGCCGCCGCCATCGCGCTTCAATGCGAAGATCCCGCGCCAGACCGAGGCGGTCATCTTGCGCGCGATGGAGAAGTTGCCCGATCGCCGTTTCATCTCCGGCGCGGAGATGGTCTCCGCGCTGCGCGGGAACGCGGTGCCCGGACCGATCCAACCCGTCGCAGCCGCGACGGTCGCCGGTGGGACGACGCGGGTGCTGCCGGAGGGAACGCGCGCCTTACCGTTGGATGGTCCGCGCACCCGCGCCGCCGCGCCTCCGGGTCGCAATGGCACCCGCCGGGCGGACGCGATGCCCGCCGCGCCGCTGCCGCGCCGCGCGACGGGGCCGGGGATTGGCACCTGGATTCTCGGCGTCGTCCTGCTCGGCGGCTTGCTCACCCTCGCCTATTTCGGCTACAAATTGGCGAACGCGAACGGTACGTCGGGCACGCCGACGAGTGCGACACCAACAGTCGCGGTCGCGGCTGCGAGTGGCACGAGCGGCTTGGCGACGGCGTCACCGCAGGCGTCCGCTTCGGTCGGGCCAACGCCGAGTGTCGCCGTCTCCCCGACGCGCGATCCGACGTCCGTCGAGGTACCGAATCTCAGCGGCCTGACGCAGCCGGGCGCGGTCCAGCAGTTGAGCGCGAACAATATCCCGCTCGGGCTCGGCAAAGAGTTGCCCGCACGGACGAGCGAGACGGTGCCGCGCGGGCAGATCATCGACCAGAACCCGAAGTCGGGCACGATTGTCCAGCGGGGCAGCAATATTGATATCGCCTACAGCCTCGGCCCGGCGATCGTCGACCTCAGCGGCCTCAATGTGAAGGGCAAGCCGTATGACGCTGTCGTCAAGCAGTTGACGGATCTCGGCCTGAAGACGGATCGCAAGGACGAGTTGAGCCCGGATGTCGACGCTGGTAACGTCACGCGCACCGATCCGACGGATCATGTCGTGCATGACGGCACCGTCACGGTCTACGTCAGTACCGGGAAGCCGACGCCCACGCCCTCGCCCGCGACCGCCACGCCCACAGCAAAGGCGACGGTGCAACCGACGCAGACCCCAAGCCGATCGCCAACACCGGCTGCCGGGTCGGTCGCATTGCCCGATGTGATCGGCAAGTCGCCGGATGAAGCGAAGCAGATTCTGCAACAAAAGGGATTCACGAACGTGGATATGGCCTCCCTCTCCGTGCTCCCCGGTCTGCCGGGCGGCGTGCCGAAGCAAAAGAAAGGCACCGTTGCGGCGGTCATCGCGTCGGGCCAACAGACGCAACTGGTCGGCGCCGGCCAGCAAGTGCCGAAAGACGCGCAACTGTACCTCTTAATCCAAGATTGATACTCGCTCACGATGCAATGGTCGTCCTATGCTGAAGTGGAGGTAACGCCAGTATCCGGTACCGTTTTTACTTCCACTCCGACCGCCCGGCATGGTGGCACGCTTTCCGTGAACGAATATACGTAACGGTCGATTCCCGCGAAGGCGCACGCGCCGCCGATGCGTGACATAATTCGACGTGCGTCTGCCCGCCCTCTATACTGACGCGGGGTTGCGCCGTGTGTACGGACGCCCGGCGCGACCGCGATGAAGGAGTGTGCATGTCCTCGTTACGATTAGTGGTCGTCGGCCTGCCGAAGAGCGGCAAGACGACGGTCTTCAATGCCCTGACCCGCGCGGAGGCGAAGACGAGCGCGTACAGCACGGGCGTCGAGGACGAGCCGAACCTCGCCTCCGTCAAGGTGCCGGACGAGCGGCTGGACCGCCTCACCGCGCTCTTCAAGCCGAAGCGTACCGTCCCGGCGGATGTGCAGTACGTCGATGTCGCCGGGCTGGCGAAGGGCGTCAGCGAGAAGGGAATCGGCGGCGCGCTGCTCGGCCACCTCGCGCAGGCGAACGCGCTCGTCCATGTCGTGCGCGCCTTCGCGGACTCGAACGTGCCGCACCCGGAAGAAACGGTTGACCCGCTCCGCGACATCGAGACGTTGCAACTGGAATTCACCTTCAATGATCTCGGCCAGATCGAGAAGCGGCTCGTCCGCCTCGAAAGCCAGATTCAGAAGGTGCGCGGCGCGGAACGCGAGCAGTACGAGCGCGAGCAGGCGGCGCTGATCAAACTGAAGGCCGCCCTCGAAGCGGGGACACCGGTGCGCAAGGTGGATCTGGCCCCGGACGATGAGCGCCTGCTGCGCGGCTTCGGCTTCCTGACCGGCAAGCCGCTGCTCGTGCTCCTCAATGTCGGCGAGGATCAGTTGGGCGATCAGGCGAACGCGCTCATCGCGCAAGCGGAGGAGAAGTTCGCGCGGCCCGGCATCGCTTTCGATGCGCTCGCCGGGCAGATCGAGATGGAAATCGGTCAGTTGGAACCGGACGACGCCCAGGTCTTCATGGAGGAAATGGGCATCGCGGAGAGCGGGCTGGATCGCATTATCCGCCAGTCGTACGCGCTGCTCGGCCTGATTTCCTTCTTTACTGTCGGGCCGGACGAATGCCGCGCCTGGACGATCACGCGCGGCACGGTCGCGCAGCAGGCGGCGGGCGAAATCCACTCGGACATCGAGCGTGGCTTCATCCGTGCCGAGGTCGTCGCCTATGACGCGCTGATCGCCGCCGGGAGCATGGCCGACGCGAAAAAGGCGGGCACCCACCGCCTCGAAGGCAAGCAATACCTCGTCCAGGACGGCGATATCATCGAATTCCTCTTCAACATCTAGGAAAGAGATTTGAACCACAGAGGCACAGAGGACACGGAGATGGGACAAAGGATAAAAGAGAGATGAATCTTTCTTTGTGTGTTCTCTGTGTTCTCTGTGCCTCTGTGGTTAGCGTCTCGTAACCGTGGAGGACGTGTGGCGCTGAGGTTTGCGGGGTTGATGAGTCCGGTGGCGATGCTGATCATCGTTGCGGTGTGGCTCGCCCTGCTTGGCGTCGCCGGGGCGCCGCGTGTGCGCCGCCGCTGGGCGGGGATGCGCGGCGACGTCGGCATGATCGGCTTGCTGACGGTCCTCTTCTGCCTCTTCTTCTGGCGATTGCTCTTCGAGCAGGGCGTCGCGGTGCCGAAGGGCGGCGGCGACTTCAATTCGTTCTACTATCCGCTCTCCGCCTTCGCGGCCGGGCAGATTCAATCCGGGCACTTCCCGCTCTGGAACCCGTTCCTCTACGCCGGCGCGCCCTTCGCAGCGGACTATCAGGCGGGCGCGCTCTACCCGCCAAATCTGCTCGTCTGGGCGCTGGCGCGGCCATTCACCTACGGCGCGTTCGAGGCGCTCGCCATCTTCCATGTCTGGTGGGCGTCGGTGACCGCGTATGGCTTCGCGCGCACCATCGGCCTGCGGCGCGCTCCGGCACTCATCGCCGGCATCACTTTCGCCTATGGTGGTTTCATGACGGCCCAACTCGGTCACGCGCCGATGATCGCCGTCGCGTCATGGCTCCCCGCCGTCCTCGCCGCGCTCTATCGCGCGCGGTCGGGCAGCATCGGCTGGACGGTGCTCGCCGGGCTTGG
>JBPCMC010000465.1:0-9196 GCA_051002645.1 Thermomicrobiales bacterium | reverse complement strand
AGTGGACGGTGCAGATTCTTCGCGATCTCTTCGAGGGGACACGCCGCTTCGGTCAGTTGCAGCAGTCCCTCGGCGGCGTCAGCCCGAAGATGCTGATCGCCCGCTTGCGCGAGTTGGAGGAGCGCGGGCTCGTCACGCGGACGCTCTACCCCGAGATCCCGCCCCGCGTCGAGTATAGCCTGACCGATGACGGCCGCACCCTCCGCCCAATCGTCGACGCGATGGCCGACTGGGGCCGGACACATGGTGCGCAGGTCGGGTTTGACCGCAACCAGCGCACCGCCCGCGAGAGCGCCGCATCATCCGAGCCGCCCCCTCCCGTCCGCGCCCACGGCCGCTCCGCAGCAGCATCCTAACGAAGGACTGAGGACTGAGGAATAAGGACTAAGTAGGGGCCGATCTCCACTTAGTCCTTAGTCCTTCCCGTGCCAGGGGCACGGTGAAAGTGAAGGTGCTCCCCGCGCCTTCGGTGCTCTCGACGTGGATCGTGCCGCCGTGCCGGGTGACGATTTCCTGGCAGATATAGAGTCCCAGCCCCATGCCGCCGGAGCGTATTATGTCCGCCTTCTGCGCGCGATAGAAGCGATCGAAGAGATGCGGCAAATCCTCCTGGCTGATGCCGATGCCGTGATCGTTGACGGAGACGAGCGCGCTCGCGCCCTCCGTCCAGACGCGCACGCCGATGTCGCCGCCCTCCGGCGAGTAAGTGATCGCGTTCGAGATCAGGTTAATCAGCACCTGCTCGATCCGCGCTGTGTCGCCGAAAACCTCGATCGCCGGGTCGGCGGTCAGCGAGAGGTCGTGCGTTGTGGTGGAGACGCGCACATTGCTGACTACCTCACCGACGAGCGCGGAGAGATCGAACGGCTCGCTGTTCAGTTGCAGCCGTCCCGCCTCGATGCGCGAGACATCAAGCATCTCATTGACGAGACCGGAGAGCCGCTCGGTCTGCTTGCGGATGACGCCGAGCGACTTGCGGTCGCCCTCGCGCCCGCCCTGCGCGCTCAAGCGCCGGTCGAGCAATTCCGCGTACCCCTTGATCGCGGTCAGTGGGGTGCGGAGTTCATGCGCGGCGATCGAGATAAACTCGTCTTTCATCTGATCGAGTTGCTTCATCTCGGTGATGTCGCGGAAGACGGCGACCGCCCCGGTGATCGCCCCGCCGACCGCCTGCACCGGCGCGCTCGAATAGATCAGGAAGCGGTCCTCGCCCGTATCGGCGCGCCGCACGATCAGCACTTGGTCGGTCACCGTTTCGCCCCGCACCGCGCGCCCGAGCGGTAATTCATGCGGCGGGAGCGGCGTGCCGTCCGCGTTGCGCAAGTGCTGCGTCTCCACCTGTGTGGCGAGATCGAGCGCAACAGCGGATCGCACCCGCCCGGTCAGGCTGCGGGAGGCGTCATTCTCCAGGACGATGCGCCCCGCCGCGTCCGTCACCGTCACACCATCCGCGATGGAGGCGATCACCGTTTCCAGCTCGCTCGCGCGCTGGGCCGCGTCCCACGCCAACTCCTCGATTCGCTGGCGCGACTGCACCCGCTCGGTCACATCCGAGACGAGCGACAGCACGCCCGTCACGCGGTCTCCCGACTCCACGAGCGGGACGAGGCTCCAGTCCACGTATGCCGTCGCGTCGCGTCGGCTCGTTTGCTCGAACTCGTGCAGGAAGATCGACTCACCGCTCTCTACCACGCTGCGGTAGAGGGAGAGCAGGGTTTCCGTCACCTCCGGCGGAATGAACTCGCGCACGCCCCGCCCGGCGATACCCGCACTCCGCCACGGCTCGTCGAGCGCCTGGAGATACTGATCGTTCGCGATGCGCACCGTCACCTCCGCATCAGTGGCGAAGACGGCGATCCCAACCGGCGCGCTCTCGACGACCGTCTGCACGAAACGGCGGCGCTCGTCGATCTCTTTCAGCAACTGCTCGCGCTGCTGCTCCGCCGCGTGCCGCTCAGTGATGTCCTGGATAATCGACACGAAGACGGGCGGGGTCTCCGTCCGCGAGATCTGGATGAGCGCGTCGATCGGATAGAGCGAGCCGTCTTTGCGGCGATGCACCGTCTCGAAACGCACTTCGTCGCGCTCGCCGGCACGGAGGGGCTCCAGGAGCGCCGCGAATGATTCGGCGGTGAAGGCGGGCTTGATGTCGGCGGAGGTCATCGCGGTCAGTTCATCGGCGGAGTAGCCGAGATTGCGGCGCGCGCTCTCATTGACCTGCACATAGTAGAGCGTGGCGGCATCGTAGACGTAAATCTCGTTCGATGAGACATCGAGGATGCGCCCGAGGCGGGTCGCCAGCTCCTCCGCGCGCCTGCGCTCAGTGATGTCGGTGAACATCACAATGGCGCTCGTGATCTCGCCCGCCGCGTTACGGATCGGCGCGCTGCTGCTGACGAAATGGCGTTCGCCCCGTGTGCGGCCCATATACTCAAAGTCGGAGACGACCTCGCCACGCAACGCCCGTGGGAGCGGTAGATCATCGAGCGGGATCAACCGGCCATCGGGATAGCGCAACTGAAATCGCTCGACAACATTGCGCGCCGACATCTCCGGCGAAACTGCCTCGCCCGTGATCTGTCTTCCTACCCGGTTCATCTGGACGAGATGTCCGTCAGCCCGATGGATAGCGACGCCGATCGGCATATTGGCGATGATCGCCTCCAGTTCGGCGGCCCGTTGCGCCGCCACATCCGCTAACTCCTCGATCTGCTGCCGCGAGAGGACGCGATCGGTCGTGTCGCTGATGAGCAGGATCAGGCCGGTGACGCGGTCGCCGCCCTCGCGGAGCGGGACGAGGCTCCAATCGTAGTAGATCGTGCGCCCGGTCTCCGCTTCGTATTCGAACTCCGCGAGGCTGACCGGCTCGCCCGTCTCGACGACGCGGCGGAAAATCGCCAGGATGCCGGATTCCTCCGCGCGGGGGAGAAACTCGGCGAGCGACACGCCGATCACCCCGTTGCTTCGCCACGGCTCCCGCAGGAGTGGCAAAAATTGGTCGTTCGCGAGGCGCACCGTGAACGCGGGATCGCTCCCAAAGACGACGATCCCGGCCGGCGCGGAGTCGATGACTGTCCGTGCGAAAGCACGCCCCTGGTCAACTTCCCGCAGCAGCCGCTCGCGCTCCTGCTCGGCCTGCTTGCGCGCGGTGATGTCCGTGAACATCACCACCGCGCGCGTAATCTCGCCCGCCGCGTTGGTGATCGGCGCGCTACTGGCGAGGCGATAGACGGCGCCCCGTCGCGTCTGGCTGACAAACTCGTACCCAGAGACGGTCTCCCCGCGCAGCACGCGCGCGAGCGGGAGGTCATCGGGCGGGATTGGTCGCCCATCCGGATAGGTGAAGGCGTAACGAGCGACCGCCTCGGTGAGGGATTCGCTCGGCGGTACGGCGTCGGCGTCGGCGCTCCGCTGCCCGGCGGCGTTCATCTGGATCAGCGTGGCATCCGCGTCATAAATCGCGACGCCGTCCGGCATATTGGCGATGACCGCCTCCAGCTCGGCGGCACGCTGCGCGGCGGTTGCCGCCAGTTCCTCGACCGTGCGCCGGTTCAGTGTCTGCTCCGTGACATCCGCCGCGATATAAAGGACGTGATGCGCCGCCGCGTCGCTCATCACGAGCGGGATCATCGTCTCGTTCCAGTAGGTCGTGCCGCGCGTCGGATGCTCGTATCGGGTGGCAGCGGCGTGGAACGGCTCGCCCGTCAGCCCGACGCCCTGCAACTGGTCCGCAAAGCCGTTCTCGCGCGTGTGCGGGAGGACGGTCGTCAGTGCGCGCGCATTGACGCCCAGGCTGCGATAGGGGTCGGGCACGCTATCGAGATAGGCCGGGTTCGCCGCCTCGAAGATGAGCGCGTCGGTATCGACGACGGCGAGCGCGACCGGCACGGTATCGAAGATGGCCTGGGTGAAGCGGCGGCGTTCCTCGACGAGCGTGAGCAACGCCTCCCGCTCGCGCTCCTGCTCCAGCCGCTCGGTGACATCGTTGAAGACGACGACCGCGCCGATCACGCCGCCGTCCGCCGCCCGGATCGGGGCAGCGTTCTGGCTCATGGCGCGATCCCGCCCGCGCCCGTCGCGCACGAGAACCACTTCTTCCCGGATCGTTTCTCCGTGCAGGGCACGGAACGAATGCGTCCCCTCGCGCGTCAGCGGCGTACCATCCGCCCGTCGCAGGTGCATATCGCGGATGAATGCCTCCCAGACCGGCGGCGCGGCGCCCGGTTCGAGATGCAGCAGGCGGTAGAACGCCTCGTTGCGGTGGAGGATCGTGCCTGCCGCGTCGTAGACGGCGACGCCGTCCACCATCGCCTCGAATGTCGCCGCCAGTTGCGCCGCCTGTTGCTCCACCTGTTGCAGCAGCGCCTCGCGCTCCCGCTCTCCCTGGACGCGCGCGGTGACATCGGCGAAGGTGACGAGCGTCGCGCGCGTGCCGTCCTGCAATGCCAGCGGGGTCATCGTCCAATCGTAATACCGGCCCGTCGGGATGCGCGCGGCATAGCCGGAGACGCTCAGGGTCCGCTCCTCCGCGACGGCGCGGCGAAGCTGGCGGACGAACTCGCTCCCCTCAAAGCCCGGCATCACCGCGAGGAACGACATGCCGGCGGCGAACGGCTGCCCGGACAGGGCGCTCATCGCACCCTCGAAGACCGCGTTCGCGTTGAGGACCATCAAATCGTCGGGCCGGACGACGCCGATGGCGACCGGCGCGGTATCGAGGATCAGCCGCGTGTACTGCTGCTCCTGCTCGATGGCGAGCAAGAGGCGCTCGCGCTCCTGCTCGCCTCGCACGCGCTCGGTCACGTTGACGGAGGTGATGAGCAGCGCCGGTGTCTCATCGCCCAGCCGCAACGGTTGGATCGTGCCATCGTAGAACTGGTCCGGGACGACTGCCGATGCGTACGCGGCGTTGCGGATCAGACGATGTTCATCGCGGGCAATGGAGAGCAGCCGCGTCGCGGCCTCATGTGAGGCGACGGGCATCGCGTCGAGCAGGGACTTCCCCACCGCCAGTTCCGTCGCACCCGGCGCCCGGCGGACGGAGGCGTCGTATTCCTCGTTGAAGGAGAGCAGGGTGAAATCGTCCGCGCGCACGACAGCAATACCAACCGGCGCATTCTCCAGGACGTACTGGCTGTACTGCCGCTCCTGCTCGACCTGCCGCGACAGACGCTCGCGCTCCCGCACCTGCGCGAGCCGCTCGGTGATGTCGCGGCTGACGCTCACCGCACCGATGATCTGGCCGCGCGCGTCCCGCATCGGGTTCGCCACCGCGCTAACCGTGCGGGGATTGTCCGTACCGTCAGGGATCGAGACATCCGTCTGCGGCGCGGCCTCGCCGCCGAGCACGCGTTCGAGGAGCACGTATTCATCGGTCGCGGGCGTACCGTCGGGGCGGCGATGCATCACCTTCGCGAGCGCCTCGGCGTCATCGGCGGCGCCGAGCATGGCGATGGCCGCGTGATTGACATTCGTCGCGCGCCCTGCGGCATCGACGACCATCACGGCGTCGCTCATGCTCTCGACAATCGCCGCCAGCTGCGCCCGCACCCGCTCGGCGGCATCCTGCGCGCGCCGCTGCCTCTCGGCGAGCGCGATGATAATCAGCATCGTCGCGATCAGCACAACCATGCGCGAAAAGATCTCGTGCAGCGAGAAGGCGAGATAGACGGCGAGCGTCGAGGCGGCCACGGCAACCAGCGCCGGGCCGCACCCCAGGAAGATCGCGGCCAGCGTCACCGACACGATGTAGACCGTGCCGGGGTTCTCGATCGTGACGTGCGTGAGGAGACCCCACCCGCTATTGACGAGCGCGATGAGCCCCGTCGTGACGAGGACGAGCAGCAGCGCCGCCGCGTAGCGCGCGGCGGGCGACCACGCGGATGCCGCCCGCTCGATGGGCGAGCGCGATCGGGTTAGGATCATAGGTTCCTGCCTTTGGTCAAGTGCGGTGAAACGTCGGCTCATTGCGAGCACCGAAATGGCAATGGGGAGCGCGCTGAAAACGATGCAACCTTACGCCGCTATCGATCCGACTGTCAATTGCGCGGCCGCCGCCATCCGTGTGACAGCGCGATCTTTGCACGAGCGTAATCGTGCAGGGCTGGCATAACTCTTGCTCATTCGGGCGGAGGGCGTACGCGGGCGGAATGCCGCGCTCGCTCCCCTGTATTGGATGAGAAACCTTTCTGGTGATGAGAGAAGAGATGAACAATCCACCCCGTGTCCTGATTGTCGAAGACGATGAGTGTATCGCAAGCTTGATTGCGGACGCACTCAGGGAAGAAACGGACGCCCGGCCGCTCATCCTGCACAATGGGAGCGACGCGATTCGCTTCCTGGCGGACCAGTCCGTCGATCTGCTCATCCTCGATTACCAACTCCCCGGCGCGAACGGCATCGAGGTCTATGACACGATGCGTCGCAACACGCGGACGGAGCGCCTGCCCGTCCTCTTCATCACCGCGAATGACAAGCGCGCCGAGTTCCAGCGCCGTGGCATCACCTCTCTTCGCAAGCCATTCAACCTCTTTGAACTGCTCGCGACCGTCGAGGCGTACCTCAACAAACGCGCTGGCAACGCCGCCTCCACCTAGACGCGGAAACAACGGGCAGCTTCCTCCGGAATTTGCGTAAATCTGATTAGCACGCGGTATGCCAGGGCTGTCCCCATAAGGGGAATTTGATTTGGCACGGTTCTTGCGCTAGTATGCCCGCAGCGCGCCCCGTTACGACGACAGCTTTCGCCGCAGAACACGTAGAGGGAGCATGGGGTTATGGTCGGTCTCCGGCATTCGATGGACTTCACGCACGAGCAGCGGCAATGGATTTCTCCTGTCCTCATTGAAGCAAATCAAGTACTCCTCCTCTCGCGCGCCGAGTTGCAAGCGGCGATGCGGGCGGAGATCATGCGCAATCCCGCTTTAGAACTCGACTTCGATTCCCCCACCGGCGACGAAACTCGCCAGTGCCCGATTTGCGGCGAGGCCCTCCACAACGGCTGGTGCGCGATGTGCCACAATCGCCCGCAAGAGACGGCCTCGCGCGAGAGTTACGAAGACTTCCCCGACCAATGGTATACCGCCTCCACCCGCCGCAACGACGGCGGCGACGATGACGCCTACGATCCCTTTTCCGCTGTCGCCTCCGAGGAGGATCTGCGGCGGCAGTGGCTGGCCGATGCCGCCACGATGCTCCCCGAGGACGAAATTCGCGTCGCCGCCTTCCTGATCGTCCATATCAACGATCACGGCATCCTTGACACGACGATCGAAGAGACGGCGCTCGCCTGCGAGTGCGACGATGAGACCGCCCTGAACGTCCTGCGGGCCGTGCAGAGCGTCGTGCCCGTCGGCGTCGCGGCGCGCGATTATCGCGAGTCCTTCCTGCTGCAACTGCGCGGGCTGCGCGAGGGCGGCATGACGATCCCGGAGACGGTCGAGCAGATCATCGCGGAGCACCTCTCCGACCTCGCCGCCGGGCGATTCGCGCATATCGCGAGCACGCTGGGCGCGACGACCGAGATGGTCGAGGAGGCACGCACATTCATCCGCAGCCATCTGACGCCGCACCCACTGCAAAACCCGACGACACGCGCCGGCCGGAAGACTTCCGAGACCGGCTTTCTTACGCCCGATGTGATTATCCGCGAGGACATGGACGGCGAATTGCTCGCCGTCGTCCCGGAGAGCGGATCGAACCGCCTGCGGATCAATGAGAGCTACTCGTCCATCGCGTCGGATCGCAGCATGCTCGCCGGCCTCTCCGAGCAGGAGCGCGAGCATATCCGCGAGAGCGTGGCGCGCGCCCGGCTCTTCCTGCACGGCGTCCGGCAGCGCGGCGCGATGTTGCAGCAAGTGGCGCAGTACGTCGTCGAGGAGCAGGAAGACTTCTTGCGTTATGGCGTGCGGGAGCTAAAGCCGCTCACCCGTGCGGCGGTCGCCCAGGCATTGGGCGTCCACGAATCGACCGTCAGCCGCGCGACGGCGAACAAGTACGTCCTGCTCCCGGAGCGGCGCGTCATCCCCTTCTCGAATTTCTTCACCGCCTCGCTCGGCGTAAAGGATGTCATCAAGGAACTGGTGGACCGCGAGAAGTACCCGCTGACCGATGACGAAATCTGCGACAAATTGAAAGACCTCGGTATTCAGATCGCGCGGCGCACCGTCGCGAAGTATCGGGGCGAACTGGGCTTGCTGCCCTCGACGATGCGCTAGCGCCTTGCCCACCCCCAGCCCCTCCCGGAACGGGAGGGGAGTCTGGCTTCCCCTTCCCGACGCGGGAAGGGGGTTGGGGGGTTAGGTATGTAACGCGAGGCATTATTGCATCGGATGGGTACGCTAGTACAATAAACAGGAGCGGTTGACGCTCGGGTGTGATTTGGGGTGGAGGGGAGTAGAGACGATGAGTAGCAGGCCACCAGCCCGCCGGGTGAGCGCCGCTGGCTCCGCCGCGTCGCGCAAGCCGAGCACAAATGGACATGCACCGAATAGCAGCGAGGCCACCGCGCCGCGCCGCGCCTACGACGCGACGAACCGCCGCGTCCTCGTCGCCGACGACGATGAATCGATCCGCTCGCTGCTCGTCGACTTGCTGACGGACGAGGGATACGAGGCGCTGGAAGCCGCCACCGGCAAGGAGATGTTGGAGATCTACCACGGCCCGCAGCACCCCGCGCTAGTGCTGATGGACGTGCAGATGCCCGATATGACCGGGTTGGAGGCGCTGCGGGAAATCTCCCAGACGGCGGGCGGCGAGGCGGTGCCGATCATCATGATGACCGCCTTCACGACCGCCTCCATCGCCATCGAGGCGACGATGCTCGGCGCATTCGATTACCTGAACAAGCCGTTCGACATCGAGTACGTCATCCAGAAGGTGCGCACCTTCTTCAGCACGCAGGAGCAGGAAGCGCAGATGGACGCGCTTCCTATCGGAGCGGATCAGCGGCTGCGGGACGAGATCATCGGCTCCAGCCCGGAGATGGCGCGTATCTTCCAGATGATCGGGCGCGCGGCAGCGTCCGACGCCCCGGTCCTCATCACCGGCGAGACGGGCGCGGGCAAGGAATTGATCGCCAACGTCCTGCACAAGAATTCGCTCTCCGCGCGCGGCCCGCTCGTCAAGGTGAACTGCGCCGCGCTGCCCGAATCGCTCCTCGAAAGCGAGTTGTTCGGTCACGAGAAAGGCTCGTTCA
>JBPCMC010000464.1:0-3490 GCA_051002645.1 Thermomicrobiales bacterium | reverse complement strand
GGAGTGGGGGGAACGATTACGGTGGTCGCACTGGCGACGGCGGCACCAGGAGCGGGCGCGACGCGGCCACTACGCGCGCTGGGTGCGCCTCCATCCACCCTCATGAAGTGCGGCTGTAGTAGTAGGCGCGGCAGATGGTCGGAGTAAGTGAGGCGGCTCATCAGTTCGCCATGACATTTGTCATGCTGCGCCCTTAATGCCGGGAATGAACCGCCAATACTGCCCATGCTGCCCAGAGGGCGCCCGCGCCCGCAAGGACGCCAAGAGGGAAGGACTTCCGCGTCTCTTTGTATCGCGTGATATACTCGGTGTCGCGGGAGAGGAACGCGAGATGCAGACGCAGCAGCAACCACTTCATGTGCATCCTGATAGCGACCTGGCACGGCGACTGCGCGAGGCGGGGCCGCAGCCGGTTATCCTCGAAACTGAGGGAGTCCGCTATCGCGTCGTGCGTGAGACCCTGCCGGTGAATCTCACTGACGAACCGTGGGCGAACTACGATCCCGAGAAAGTCCGTGCCGCACTTGATGCGAGTGCTGGTGCGTTCAAGGGCATCGATACCGAAGCGCTGAAGAAAGAAATCTGGGCAGCCCGCGAACAAGACACGCCAGGGCGCCCCGCCTGATTATGCGCTACCTCATTGATTCTGATGTGGTCATTGATTTCCTGGCAGATGACCCTCAAACCGTGACCCTGTTGCGCTCCCTGACCGCCGATGGTATCGCCGTCAGCATCATTTCCTACATCGAGACCTATCACGGGGTAATCGAAAGTGGCATGCTGATCGAGCAGCGCGCGTTTGATGCGTTCTTTGCGGGTGTGCCCGTGCTGCCCGTCTCTCCGGAAACTGCCCGCCAATGTGCCCATCTGCGCGTGATGCTCAAGCGACAGGGAAAGAGTTTCCGCAAACGTGCCTTTGACCTCGTTGTGGCGGCAACGGCACTTGAGCATGGTCTAGAACTCGTAACCCACAATACCGACGATTACAAAGACATTCCTCACCTCACGCTCCACCAATCCTAATGCGTCCTGTGTGCCGCAATCTCCTTCCTGAACAAACTCCTCAGCCCCGTGGTTGACGCGGCGCGGGCGGTCACATAGAGTTGGTTTCCTACGCGGTACGCGGCGCACGGTCATGACTGCCCGAGGAGGCCGCCGATGCAGACGCTACGAGACGGGGGGGACGCGGCGACAACGACCGCGCTGATCGACTGCGACGTGCATCTCACGGTGCCGAATGTCCAGGCGCTCTTCCCCTATTTGCCCCAACACTGGATCGAGCATGTCGAGCAATCCGTCTTCAAGGGGGCGGGCACGACGTACTATCCGCCCCGCGCGCCCATCGTCGCCCGCCCCGGCAGCACGCCGCCGGATGGACCGGCCGGTTCCAGCCTCGCGCTGCTACGCGAGCAGGTGCTCGACCCGCTCGGGGTGGAGGTGGCGATTACCAACTGCCTCTACGCCATCGACAGCCTGCACAACCCCGAGGCCGCTGTCGCCTTCGCCCGCGCCGTCAACGACTGGCAGATCGCCGAGTGGCTCGACAAGGAGCCGCGCCTGCGCGCCTCGATCGTCGTGCCTGTCCAACTGCCGGAACTGGCAGCGGCGGAGATCGCCCGCGTCGCGGCGCATCCGGGTTTCGTCCAGGTGCTCCTGCCGGTGCGCTCGCAGCACCCGTACGGCAGCCGTCTCTTCCGGCCCATGTGGGAGGCGATTGCCCGACATCGTCTCGTAGCGGGCATCCATTTCGGCGGCACGCCGGGCAACCCGCCCTTCCCCTCCGGCTGGCCGTCGCACTACATCGAGGAATACGCGGGGATGGCGCAGGTCTTCCAGTCGCAACTGGCGAGCATCGTCAGCGAGGGGGTGCTCGATCTCTTCCCGAGCGTGCGCATCGCGCTGCTGGAAAGCGGCTTTACCTGGCTGCCCGCGTTCATGTGGCGCTTCGACAAGGAGTGGCACAACCTGCGACGGCTGGTGCCGTGGGTGAAGCGCGCGCCGTCGGAGTACATCCGCAAGCATGTGCGGCTGACCATCCAACCGCTCGACGCGCCGCCGACGTGGGAGCAGATGGAGACGACCATCGCGCAGATCGGCGGCGACCAGATGCTGCTCTTCGCCACCGACTATCCGCACCGGCATACGTCCGACCCGCTCGAAACGCTGCTGCCCCATCTGCCCCATGCGCTGGCACGGAAAATCCGGGGCGAAAATGCCCGCGCGCTCTACGGGCTATCGCCGCAATCGGCGTAGCCCGTTCCGCTCCGGTCAAGGAGGAGACCCGATGGCAACGACGCTCGAACGCTCCGCGCGGCAGACGCGCACCAGGCCCGCGATCATCGACTGCGACATCCACAACGAATTGGACTCGGAAAAAGACCTCTACCCGTATCTATCGCAACGGTGGCTGGAACATATCACGACGTACGGGACGCGCGGGCCGTCCGGCGCGCTCTACCCGCGCTTCACGAACCGGCGCAACGATGCGTATCCACCCTCCGGGCGCGACGCGGGCTCGGAATGCGCCTTCACCGCCCGGCAATTGCTCGACGAGTGGAACATCGCCTACGGCATCCTCAATCCGCTCACTCCCGCCGGGTCCCAACTCAACCCGGAGTTCGACGCGGCGCTGGCGACCGCCGTCAATGACTGGCAGATCGCGGAATGGCTGGACCCGGAGCCGCGCCTGCGCGCCTCGATCATCCTCCCCTTCGAGCACGCCGATCTCGCCGTGGCCGAGATCGAACGGCGCGCGGGCGATGCACGCTTCGTGCAGGTGCAGTTCACCGGACGCCCGCGCGAGCCGATGGGCCGCCGCAAATACTGGCCGATCTACGACGCCTGTGTGAAGCACGGCCTCGCCGTGATGTCCCACGCCTTCGGCTCGGGCGGGCAGCCGATCACCGGCTGCGGCTGGCCCTCCTTCTACCTCGAAGACCACGTCGGGCCCTCCCAGTCGATGCAAACGAACCTGATCAGTCTCGTCATGGAGGGCGTCTTCGAGCGCTTCCCGACCCTGCGCGTCGTCTCCGCCGAAAACGGCTTCGCCTGGGCGCCCGCGATGATGTGGCGGATGGACAATGCGTACGCACTGCTGGGCGATGAGATACCCTATCTACGGCGCGCGCCCTCAGAGTACATCCGCGAGCACGTCTGGTTCTGCACGCAGCCCGTCGAGGAGCCGCACCGGCCCGAGGACCTGCCGTGGCTGATTGATCAAGTCGGCGCGGATCGCTTGATCTTCGCCAGCGACTACGCCCACTGGGACTGGGACGCTCCCGACACGGCCATCCCCGCCCGCATCCCGGACGACATTCGCCGCAAGATCTTCTACGACAACGCCCTCGCCCTCTACGGCGACCGGCTAGTGGTCTGTCACGGGCCGTTTGATAGCTAGACCGTGCGGCGGTATGCTCTCCTCCATCGTTCCCGCAGGGGCGGGGAAGAGCCGATGGAGCGTGCCGCGATGCCTGCCAAACGATACCACGTT
>JBPCMC010000463.1:0-4008 GCA_051002645.1 Thermomicrobiales bacterium | reverse complement strand
CCCATCATGCCGCGCGCGACGATGCTGATTTTATGGACCGGGTCGGCATTCGCCATCACACGGGCGACGAGCGCATGCCCCGCCTCGTGGTAGGCAGTCATGATCCGCTCGCGCTCGCTTATCAGGCGGCTCTTGCGCTGCGGCCCGGCGATCACGCGGTCAATCGCTTCCGCGACCTCATCGCGCCCGATCACCTTCAGGTTTCGCCGCGCGGCGAGGATCGCCGCTTCGTTGACGAGATTTTCCAGGTCCGCACCCGAGAAACCGGGCGTCTGGCGGGCGATTTCCTCGAGTGTCACGGCGTCATCAATCGGCTTCCCGCGGGTATGGACTTCAAGAATTGCCTGACGGCCGCGGATGTCCGGGTTATCAAGGATCACCTGTCGGTCGAAGCGGCCCGGTCGCAGAAGCGCGGGATCGAGAACATCGGGCCGGTTGGTCGCGGCGATCACGATAATGTTCGTGCTGCTGTCGAAACCGTCCATCTCGACGAGGATCTGATTCAACGTCTGCTCGCGCTCGTCGTGGCTGCCGCCGAGACCCGCGCCGCGCTGCCGCCCCACCGCATCGATCTCATCGACGAAGATGATGCACGGCGCGTTGCGCTTTGCCTGATCGAAGAGATCGCGCACGCGGGAGGCGCCAACGCCGACGAACATCTCGACGAATTCGGATCCCGAGATCGAGAAGAAGGGCACGCCCGCCTCGCCTGCCACCGCGCGGGAGAGGAGCGTCTTGCCCGTGCCGGGAGGCCCGACGAGCAAGACCCCGCGCGGAATACGCGCGCCAAGGGCGGCGAACTTGTCCGGGTACTTCAGGAACTCCACGACCTCGGCCAGTTCCTGCTTCGCCTCCTCGACGCCCGCGACATCGGTGAAGGTGACGGACGGCCGGTTGCCCGTGAACATGCGCGCCCGACTCTTGCCGAACGACATCGCCTGATTGTTCGAGCCTTGCGCCTGCCGCATCATGAAGATGAGGATACCGACGAGAAAGAGCGTCGGCAGCAAGAACCCGAGTGTGCCGAGCCAGCTGCCCCACTGACTGGCGCCCCGCGCGGCGATGGCCGGGTAATTCTCCGGCTGGATGCCGTTGTCTTTGAAGATTTCATAGATCGAACTGTTGTCCGGCAGGCGGACGTTCTTCTTGGTGCCGTCCCGGTACTCGACTTCGGCGCTGCTGCTCCCGTTGGTCGTCGTCACCTTCGCGACTTGATTGACGCGCACGGCCGAGATGACGGCGCTGATGTCAGTCGTCTTGTTCCCACCGGGGCTTTGTACAACCGTGAACCAGAGCGCAATGACCGCGACAATGATAATCAAATACACGAGGCTGTTCTTCAGCCACTTGTTTTCACTCATCAACGAGCCTCCGGCGCCGCAGCGCTGCATGGAAGATGATCCCCAGCGAACCGCGCGGTACCCCAGACACCAGTCACGCGCACGTTCATTCTATCATACGCGAGCGCGACCGGACGGGTGACGCAAACGGCGAGAAATCGCACGCGGCGCGGCGTGCGACTATGCGATCGCGGAAGGGTCGAGAACGGCGACGAAGGGCAACTGCCGGTACAGCCCCCCGTAGTCGAGGCCGAAGCCGACCACGAACGCATTGGGGATCGTGAAACCGATGTAGTCGAGCACGACATCCGTCTCCCGCCGCTCCTTCTTATCGAGCAGCACGCAGGTCCGCAGCGAGGCGGGCTCACGCGCCCGCAAAAGGCTTTGCAAGTAGGCGAGCGTCAGCCCGCTGTCCACGATATCCTCGACGATAATCACGTCGCGCCCCGTCACCTCACTATTCAGGTCTTTGAGAATACGGACAACGCCGGTGGACTCGGTGCCCGCGCCGTAGGAGGAGACGGCCATGAATTCCATCTCGACCGGCCCGCTGATCTGCCGGATCAAATCCGCCATGAAGATCGTCGCGCCGGTCAGGACGCCGACCAGCACCGGCACCCGGCCCGCATAATCCCGGTCGATGGAGCGTGCGAGTTCCGCTATCTTCTCGCGAATCGTCTCCTCGGAGAGCAGGACGGTCATCGGCATCTGGGCCGTCCCAGGGAGCGGGGTGTTGACGTTTCCCATGCGCGGTCGCGTTCCTTTCCTAATCACATTGCCGTCACGATTCGCGGCGATGGAGCAGCGCGACGTGCGTCGCATTTTCACGACTGGTCGCGAACCGCGCGCTGCAGTCGTGGCCGATCACCCAGGCAATTGTATCGTTGACGACGAGCAGCGGCAACCAGTCGCGCACGAGCGCGGGAATGCCGCGCGCGCTCAAATAATCCTGGAGCGCGAGTGCGCGCTGCCGCCCGACCGGATGGAAGCGATCACCGGGACGACGATTGCGCACCGTCAACTGCGCGCCCGCTGGCAGCGCGAGATACTGCATCTGCACTGCCCGTGACGATAGGTCGCTGACTGGCGCTTCCAGCGTGTTGACGGTGCATGCATAGGCGATCTCTGCATCAGGAACCGGATAGAGCGGGAACGTCGCATTGGTTTCCAGGGGCTGATTCCCGTGAAAGAGTGGATACCGTGCTTCTGCATATCGAATGATCCATCTCCGCACGTCGTCAGGTGCGCCGACGATCATCCGACCATCGATCACGGCGCACGCGACGGAGCCGAAGTGCAAGATACGTGTTGATCGCTCCGCCGATAGGGAAGCGTCTGCCTGCTTGACAAGGTCCGCACCGGGGAGAGAGCTGCCATATTGCTCCAATAGCGTCCGCACCATCCGCATTCGCAGGGCAGGCGGCTCGCTCGCGAAGGCACGGTGGTCGATCACGGAAACATCCTTCTCAATCCGCCAGTCGGACCGCGTGAATGCACGAGCCGTCTCTTCTTCGAGGAACTGCGCGTCCGCCCCGAGGGTCCGAGCCGCACGCGCGAGGGTCTCGGCAATGGCAGGGTTTCGGGTGCGCAGTTCCGGGAGGACCGTGTGACGCAGCCAGTTCCGTGTCCACTGCTGGTCGTCATTCGATGGATCATGGATGACCGTCAGGCGATGCGCGGCGCAATACGCCTCCGTCTCGGCGCGTTGAATGCCGAGCAGTGGCCGGACAATCCGCAGATGGTCCTCGGTCTGCTCGTTAGAATTCTCGTCGCCGATTGGCAGCGCCGCAGACGTATCCATGCCAGTTAACCCGGTTAGCCCGGTGCCCCTTAGTAGGTGCAGGAGGATCGTTTCGGCCTGGTCGTCCATCGTGTGGCCGGTGAGGATAACGCCCGCGCCAGCGGCACGCGCCATACGTGCAAGCGCCGCATACCGACCGGCCCGGAGCGCCGCTTCGCTTACCCGTTCGGGCTGCGCATGGTCAGGCCAGGTCAGGGCGCCATGCGCGAATGGCGTGTTGAGGCTGGCGGCAAGGGCGCGAACCGCCTCGTCATCCCGGCTATCGTCCGGTCGGAGGCCGTGCCGTACATGCGCAATCGTCACTGTCCATCCGTTTTGTTGAGCCACGGCGACGACCGCATGGGCCAAACAGGTGCTATCCGCGCCGCCCGAGCACGCGATGAGCAAATTCGATGCACCGGCGAACGGCACGACCGCACGCACCGCAGCATGAACACGCTCGGTCAGGCGGTTCGCGGATTGCGGTCGATTCGGCATCGGTCTGTCTTATCTACGAGAGGTGGGTTGGTGCCGACGGCGGGATTCGAACCTGCGACATAGGGCTTATGAGTCCCCCGCTCTGCCACTGAGCTACGTCGGCACGACGCAGGTGTGCACGCGAGAATGTAGCATCCAGCGGGGAGAATCGTCAAGACGGGCGCGGCCACGGCGGGCAAAATCGTGAAATTCCGGCAAACCCTTGACACGATCCGCAGGCGGCGGTAGTATCCCCTTTGCTGCCTGAGAGCGGCGTGCGCACCTTACCAGCAGAGGGGGAGGGAGAGAGGCAGCAGTGCCTAGAGGCATTCGCAGCGATGTGGATGCTGAGAATATTGGATTGAGAGTTTGATCCTGGCTCAGGATAAACGCTGGCGGCGTGCCTAATGC
>JBPCMC010000462.1:0-17036 GCA_051002645.1 Thermomicrobiales bacterium | reverse complement strand
AAAAAGGGCGAAAAGAAGCTGGGGAGGGTTCTCTTTCCTTTTTTCCTTCCCTTTGGCTGTCTTTGGCGTTTTGTCGGTTCAATCTCATCTCGTTCAGCGCGGATTTGATAGGATTTGTCTATGACGGGATGTGCTAGTTGACGATAACTGTCTGGGCGTTCAGAATATGATGTCGTTCCGGGGATGCGTCGTGCATCCACCTGCGGCCCGGAACTCCGGACTCTGGGGTGGGAAACCGCTCGCGGGGTTGCACCGTGTGAAAAAGGCATCCATCTCAGGACTTCCTCGCCTCGCTTTCCGCGTGGTGGCAGGAAACATGCGATTTACGCGGGCCGAAGGAGTTCACGGGACATGCTTGAAACGGTACGCAGGCCGGCTGTTGTTGCAACCATCCTGGAGAAGAGGCCGCGAATCGAGTTCGCGCGCCTCGTCTACCCGCTTTCGATCGGCGCGGCGGTCGTGCTTGGCGTGATCGTCCGGGCTGCGCGCACCTTCGCGACGGACTTTCCCCTCAACGATGGCGGGCTTTTCTACCGGATGGTGCAAGACCTCCAGCGGGCGCATTACCAGTTGCCCGCCTTCACCTCGTATAACGCGGCGAACATCCCCTATACCTATTCGCCGTTCGGTCTGTACATCGCCGCGCTCCTCAATGACATCACGCGGATCAGCCTGACCAATCTCTTCCGCTTCCTGCCGCTGCTCGTGAACTGCCTGACGATCCTCGCATTCTTCCTGCTCGCCCGCTCGATCCTGAAATCGAGAGTCGCGGTGATCGCGGCGGTCTTCACCTTCGCGCTCATCCCCCGCTCCTTCATCTGGCTGATTATGGGCGGCGGCATGACGCGCGCCTTCGGCTTCCTCTTCGCCGTCCTCGCGCTCTACACGGCGCACGAGATGTACGAGCGCGGCGATCGTCGCTTCATCGCGCCGACCGCGCTCTTCTCGGGGCTGACGATCCTCAGCCATATCGAGACGGGGAAGTTCCTCGCCTACAGCATAATTATCTTCTTCGTTTGCTACGGCGCGAACCGCAAGGGAGTGATCAACTCCGTGCTGACCGGAGCGGGTACGCTGCTGATCGTCGCGCCCTGGTTTCTCACCGTCATCTCCTATCACGGCCTCGCCCCCTTCCAGGCGGCCAATCAGACCGGCTCATCCATCTTCTCGGGGCCAGTGGATCGACAGAACATCCGCAATATGATCCATGTCTTCGGTCTCGGCACGAACGAGCCCTATTTCTGGCTGCTCGGCACCTTCGGTCTGCTCGGCGCGCTGATCTTCGTCGTCCGCGCCCTCTCCGCCGCCGCCGAGCGGGAGATCACCTTGCCCGCCTTGCCGATCTGGTGGCTGGTCATCGTCCTGCTCGATAATCGCGCCGCCAACACCTACACGACGATCCCGGTCGCCCTCTGCGCGGGCGTCGGCCTCGCCGAGATGGTCCTCCCCGCCCTCAATCGCGCCCTCGGCGACCGCCCGAGCGCGCGGCAGATTGCCCTCTCGCTCGATGGCGCGAGCGAGTCCCGCCGCGCGTGGAATACCTTCGCACGCCATTGGCCCGCCGTCCTCGTCACTGTCGTGATGCTCTGGTATGCGACCTGGGGCGCGATGACGACGAGCGCCAATGTCTCCGGCGATCTCCCCGCCCTCGGCAGCCTCTCGCAGAACGATCGTGCGGCGATGCAGTGGGTCTCCGAGCAGACGCCGGAGGGGAGCCGCTTCCTCGTCGTCAGCGGCAAGGGCATCTGGCCGTCCGACTCGGTCTCCGAATGGTTCCCCGCCCTCTCGAACCGCATCAGCCTCGCCACCCCGCAAGGGTACGAGTGGCTGCCGGATAAGATGTTCCAGATTCAGATCTGGAAGCACGATCAGTTGCAGGCGTGCGCCTTCGCGGACTCCACGTGCATCGACCGTTGGTCGATCATGACGGGCAACGACTTCGACTACATCTATGTCCGCGTCGGCGACGGCTGCTGCGGCCTCGCCTCCAACCTGCTGGCGGATTATCGCTACGACCTGATCTACAATGGCGCCGGCGCGATGATCTTCGCCCGCCACTAAGAGGACCGATCCGCGTTGCGCGCTCCGTATCTATATCGCCGATGTTACGCGAGGGATGACCGCGAACGCGAAGAAATATGGTGTTGGCAACCTACGTAGCCTGTAGGCAAGCGCGACACGTATGAGATATGCGCGCAATCGCCCCAAGAGCGCCCGCCACAATGCCGGAACTCGGCGGCGCATTCCGCGAAACGTAGGGCATTGCGGCAAACTCCGTCAACGCAAAAGGCGAGGATCGCTCCCCGCCCTGTTCTCGTGCGGCGTCCGACCGCTATGGCCGGGGCGGCGGAAGCGATGCGGGTACACCAAGGTTCGGCCCCGGCGGTTTCCGTGCAGCCGGGAGTGACGCGGGGTTGCCCAGGTTCGATCCCGGCGGTTTCACGACCGGTACCGGGTTCGGGGCTGTTACCGCCTCATACGCGCCGATGCTGCACACGCCCGTGAGCCGTGCTACCCCGCGCTGGTCGATGCCCCCTGCGCCGTTTGGGAGCGCGGCGGCGCAGATGCTTGGATCGCCCGTGCCGATCGCGGCGCTACCCGAGAGGAGCGCCCGCGTCTGCGTCGGGCCACCATTGTTTGCCTCCGCATCGAGTTTCGGGTCCCCCGGCACGAAACCGGTGCAACTGCTGGCGCCGAACTCCAGGTTGTGCCCGCTATTCGTGATCGCGCCGGCGCAGTTGACGCCGCTCGGGGTGGTGGAATCGCCATTCGCGGCGGTACTCCCGGAGACAATGGTGTTCGCGACATTCACGGGCCCGTAGAGGCCGCCTCCGCTGCCGATCCCGAACGTGCTCGTGCCTTGGCCGCTACCGCCGGGCGCGCCTAACACAAAGTTATCGGCGACGGTGATGTTGCGGAGTGTGGCCTGTGACCCCGCTTGATAGAGCGCCCCGCCAAACGCATTGCCCCCATTGCCGCCGGGGCCGCCGCGCCCCGCATTGCCGCCGCCACCGGCCTCGAGTTCAAGGTTTGAGAAGGTGCTGTTGGCGATCGTCGTCGTGCCGCCGTTCTGCTGACCGATCGCGCCGCCGAACGCATGGCCGCCCAGTCCGCCGGTCGGATTGCCGCCACCGCTGACACCGTCCCCCCCGGCGCCGGCTCGGATGATGCCTCCCGAGAATGTGCTGCGGGTCACGACCAGTGTGGTCAGATTGGTCGCGCCGATCGAACCACCGAGGATGTTGCCGCCGGACGCGGCGATCGCGCTGCCGGTGCTGTCGCCACCGTCGCCGCCGGAGAGCACCCCCCGCCATTGCCGCTGATGCCGCCCCTACCGGCGTCCAAGACGGTGTCGGAGAGTGTGCTGGCTGCCAAGGTGATCTGGCCGCCCCGGCTGTAGATCGCGCCGCCCGAACTCTCGCCGCCCTTGCCGCCATGCGCGCCATGGCCGGGATTGCCGCTCCCGCCCTTACTACCGGCACCGCCATGGAGAATGCTCGAGAAGGTGGCATTCGTCAGTGTCAGCGTGCCGCCGAGCATATAAATCCCGCCGCCCAAGGCGCTGCCACCGTTGCCGCCGGCGCTCGGGGCGGCGGGGTCGTCATGACCGGCACTGCCGGCGCCGGCGATAATGTCGCTGCTGAAGGCGACATTCACCCCGACGATTGCACCGCCGTTGTTGTAGATCACTCCGCCGCTCGCACTGCCCCCGTTGGAGGCGGAGGCGGTATCGCCGTCTCCCGACTGGATGACGCCCCCGAGCGTGACCGTGTTCAGGTTGAGGGCGCCGCTGTTGACGATCGCGCCACCGACCACGCTCTGGCCGTCCTGTCCAAGGCTACCGACCGCGCCAATGAGGATGCCACCGGAGAGCGTCAGGCCGTTCAGCGCGAGTGTCGCCCCGCCGTTGATGGTGAAGAAGCGATAGAAGTCTGGTGTAGTGCAAGGCGAGCAACTGCCGTGCTCGATCGTCGCCCCGTTGCCATTGATCGTCAGTGTGTGCCCGCTACTGATCACCGGCAGGCCGTTCGCGTCGCGCGCTCCGCCGTTGTTCGCCACCGTCAGGATATAGGTCCCGCCTGCGGCGAGGGCGATCGTATTGTCCTGGCCGTTGCCATTCGCGGCAGTGATGTCCGCGATCAGGGTGGTCACGTCGCCATTCGCCACCGTGAAGGTCGCGGCCTGCACCGCCGAGACGGCAAGGAGCGGGATGACCATCGCGACTATGAGTGCGGCCATGCAAGTAAGACGCCAGCCGATGCAACGATGCGGCATATGTCGTTCCTCTCCCACTGATGGCAACAATCGCACCACCCACGCCATCATAGGAGCGGGCCGGATCGTTTACACTAGGGAAAACATCAGTTTCTTGAGCCGATTGAAATCTGCGCACCACCCAGCCGATTGACTCGGTGATCGGTGACACTACTTGCAGCGGCGCGGGAAGGCGTGGACGCAGCGGAACACCCATTGGAATTGAATCTCGACGCTGTACTATTCTTGCCGCTAGGAATTCCAAGAGCGATACATCGGGGAAACCGCGTTACGGAGCAGTCACGGTGAAGTTTGTGAATGTCACGTCGCCGCTTGCCTGCCGTCCACCGCCCGCGATGAAGCCGAATGTAGCAGGCTGATCGTTGTCAGCCACGGTGACACGGCTCAACAATTGCCCGTTGACGCTGAAGGCATAGGTGCTGCCCATGGCCTCCACGCGCAAGGCGTTCGTGCCGCCTGCCATAATCGCTTTGCTCATCTGCCATCCGTCGGTCAGCGAGCGCATACTGCCGTTGACCTTCGTCACGATCGTAAAAGCTCCGTCGTTCGCAACGACAAAGAAGAGTGCATTTCGCTCATCCACGTACCGCACGACAAGGCCCATCATCGCGTCGTCCGCACCGCCTGTCTTGCGCGCCTGCACCGTATAGACCGCGTCGCCCGCTGGGAGCGGTGCCGGGTAGGCAAGGACGGTCAGCGCACCTGCGTCTGCCGTCACGCGATAGGCATTTTCGACATATCCCGGTAGCGGTAAGCCGCTTGTCGGGGAAGAGAAGTTGTCCATGAAGAGATTGCCTTGATGCGGCGTGTGCGTGGGCGGGGAGATAGGGGAGGGTGCTGAAGATGGATTCGTGCTGCCGCCCGGCGGTGTACCAAGTGTGAGTCGTCCGCTGCCGGTGATGTTCGTGCCGCGCTCCGTGCCTTGTGGCATCGCCGCGTGCTGGGTGAGGAAGGCGAGGATAGCGTCCGGGGTCGCGTCCGGCACCACTTGCTTATAGAGCGCCGCTGCCCCGCCGAGATGTGGCGCCGCCGCGCTCGTGCCGAGGAAGGTTGCCACGCCAACCGATCCATAGGCGCGGCTCATCACATTGTCCGGCGCGCCCATCTCCGGCTTGGCGCGACCATCCAGTGTCGGCCCGTGTGACGAGAAGGATTCGACCCCGTCCGTCCGCACGTCAATCGCCGCGACCGCCACCGCGCCTCGGGCGTCTCCCGGCACGGTGATACTACCCGCTGCGGTCGTCTGCTCCGCCATGCCGCCCCGGACGATCAGGGTGAGCGGCAGATCGGGGTCCCGCGCGTTGACCTTCTTGATCTTCACGCTGTACGTGCCCGCCGGGAGCGTGCCCATGATGTGCTCGACCGGCCGCTTGCCCGTCCGCGCCTGATCGGTGTCGCTGCGGGCTGCCTCGTTGCCCGCGCTATCCATCAGGAAGAGGTCATAGTTGACGTGCGGCCGCTGCCAGTCGTCCCAATTGAGAAAAATCTCGAACGGAACGCTGCTGAGTCGCACGGCCATGCCATTCTTCGTCCTGCCGCCGAGAAAGTCGTGGAATCCGTCGCCGTCTCTATCGGTGAAGGTCGCGCCATAGTGCTTGTCGGCGAAGTTCCCGGCGGACTTGACGAAGAAGACGCCCGCCGCCTTCGCGCTGTCCACCGCCCGCGCCAGTTCGCTCGATCCGTCGGTCGGGTAATCGCCGTAGAAGCCGAGCGAGGTCGTGATGATCGCGACATGGGCGTCGGCGATCAGCCACTGCATCGCGGCGAGGAAACTGCCGGTTGTGTCCGTCGCGGCGAGGTAAAGGGCGGCGTCCGGGGCCATCTCATGGACGATCTCCGCGCACGCCGTCCCATGTACCGTATCGGCAGTGGCGGGGGAATCCGCGATCAACTCGTCCGCGCGGAAGGAGCGGACAGTCACCGTCGCGCTGCCGAGCAGTTGTGCGTAGTCGATGAATCCGGTGTCGATGATGCCGACCCTGACACCCTTGCCGGTGATCCCCGCCGCCTGCCACGCATCCGCGCCCGTCGCGTGGACTCCCTCGCTCATCCCACCCGCAACGGGCGGCGCGTTCGTCGCGGGGCTTACACCGGGCGTCGTCGGCTGCATCATCGGGGCGAGCGGGGCCGTCGCCGTCGGCGGAGTGCTCCCGCTGCACGCCGCGCAGAGCAAGATGAGCGGCAGCACCCACAGGAAGTCACCTGCCCGCTCTCGTTGCCATCGCATCCTCAGGCTCGCGTCCGTTGCCTACCTCCCGCCGTCCGTTCCCCGTACGATTGCAACGCGGCACTATTCTAAATGGTTTCGCATCCGTTCATGCCATCGGCTATTAATCACAGACTGTCGAGACGATATCCCCGATGTATGCCCTTCTCGATGGCGGTATGATTCCCGTGACGGTGTGTTGCGGGAGGGCATGATGCGGTGGATTGTCGGAAGGCTCAATGGGGTGGGGTGGCGCGTCTGGCGCGGCTACCTGCTCGGCGTGTTCGGCATCGCTGTTGTCACGCTGATCGCCGTACCGAACCGCGACCGCCTCAACAGTGTGACCGTGACGCTCAGTTATCTGGTGATTGTCCTTGCCGGTGCAACACTCGGTGGGCTGGGGCCGGGCATTTTCATCTCAGTCGTCAGTTTCCTGACCTTCAACTTCTTCTTCCTGCCACCGTATCACCTCCTCATCGTCGGCGCGGCGCAGGACATTGTCGCGCTCTTCGTCTTCCTGATTGTCGCGGCGGTGACGAGCGAGTTGGTCGGTCGCTTGCAGGAGCGCGAGCGCGAGGCACAGCGACGGGCTATCGAATCGGAGACCCTCTCGCGCCTCAGTATGGAATTGATCGCGGATGTGACGCTCGATACCGTTCTTGCCACCGTTGTCGAGCAGGTCACCCGCGTTTTCGGGCTGGAATCCGCCGCCGTCCTGCTCCCGGACGAGACGGACACGCTCCGTGTGCGCCTCGCCTACCCCTCCATCGCGGCCGAGCACTATCTCTGGGATCGCGAGCACATCGCGGTCGCCGCGCACGTCTTCGCAACGGGCGTCCCGGCGGGAGTCGGCCACCCGCGCCGCGTCTACCGCCCCCATGGGCCGGATCGTCGGGGGGATGTGATGCAACCGCGCGGTCGTCGCGTGCTCTATGTGCCGGTGCGCGCGGCGCATGGGGCGGTCGGTGTGCTGCGCGTCTCCGCGCTGCGCGTCGATGAGTACTCCGCCGATGAGCGCCGCCTGCTCACGACCTTTGCCAATCAGGCCGCCCTCGCCATCGACCGCGCCCGCCTGATCGAGGCGGCGACGCGGGCCGCCGCGCTGGAGGAGGCGGACCGTTTGAAATCCGCCCTGCTCGCCGCCGTCTCGCACGATCTGCGCACCCCGCTCGCCTCGATCAAAGCCTCCGCGACGAGCCTCCTGCAGGATGATGTGCAGTGGGATGCCGCCACGCAACGGGAATTCCTCACGGCAATCGATGAGGAGACCGACCGGCTCACCCGGCTCGTCAGCAATCTTCTGGACCTCACACGCATCCAGGGAGGTGCGCTCAAGCCGGAGAAGGAGTGGAATGAGATTGGTGAAGTGATCGATAGTGTCGTGGATCGCCTCGCGCCGCTCGTCCAGACGCACCCGGTGCGCGTCGATCTCGCATTCGACGTGCCGCCCGTTGCCTTCGATTTCGTCGAGATCGCGCAGGTGCTCACCAACCTGATCGAGAACGCCGCCAAGTACAGCGACGCCAACGCGGAGATCGCCGTGCGCGCGGAACGCGACGGCGCGGAGATACGCGTCTGCGTGATGGATCACGGCTTCGGCATCCCCCCGGAGGATCTCCCGCACGTTTTCGATACCTTTTACCGGGTGCGGCGCGAGGGGCGGGCGCGGCGCATTGGCGGCACGGGCATCGGCCTCGCTATCTGCAAGGGGTTTGTCGAGGCGCACGGCGGGACGATCGCGGTCGCGTCCACTGTCGGGGAGGGCTCAACATTCGCCTTTACCCTGCCCATCACGCCGCTGCCCATGACGCCTGTCTCCGCGCTCGACGCGGGAGTGAGGAGCACATGAGCGCGCCGCCGATCCGCCTCCTCGTCGTGGATGACGAGCCGCAAATCCTCCGCGCCCTGCGCGCCGCGCTCAAAGGACACGGCTACGACGTGCAGACCGCCGCCGACGGCGAGGAAGCGCTCGATCTGCTCGCCCTCCACCCGCCGGACATCGTCATCCTCGATCTCGTCATGCCGGGCAAGAGCGGGTTCGATGTCGTGCGGGAGGTGCGGACGTGGTCGCGCGTGCCGATCATCGTCCTCTCGGCGCGCGGCGAGGACCGGGACAAGGTGACCGCGCTCGATCTCGGCGCGGACGATTACCTCACCAAGCCCTTCAGCATGAACGAACTGCTCGCCCGCATCCGCGTCGCGCTCCGCCACCGACCGGAGCAGGCCGTGATCGACCCGGTCATTCACGCGGGGCCGGTGACGATTGATCTCGGGCGCCGCCTCGTCACCCGCGACGGCGCGGAGGTGCATCTGACGCCGACCGAGTGGCAACTCCTGGCGGAACTGGCGCATGAGGCGGGGAAAGTGCTCACCCAACGGATGCTCCTCCAGCGCGTCTGGGGGCCGGAATACGCCGATGAAGCACAGTACCTGCGTGTCTACGTGAATCAACTGCGCCGCAAGCTCGAGGCCGATCCCCCGCGCCCGCGTATCCTCATCACGGAGCCCGGTGTCGGCTACCGCTTCATCGCCGACGAGCGGTGAGCGCTGAGCGCCGGCGACATGACCGCGCACCGATTCCAATGACCTTTATAGAACCCTTATGGCGAATGCCCGCGCCTTTATCTCTCCTTGATGTCAAGCGGCGTATCCTGCGCATGTGGGGCTGCCACTCGTGTGAGTGGCGGGCGCTCCATGGATGCTACCGGGCGCTGATCTGTCCCGATTGGGGAATCACCGACATGAACCTCTTCGTCCCGTACGATGATTCCGATCTCAGCCGCTTCGCGTTGCGTGAGGCCTGTTTGATGATGACATCCCGCGATGCGATTTTCGTCATGGCGGCGGTGATCGTCCCCATGGCGCTGGACATCGATGTCCCGGCGGGCGAGGTCTGGAAACAGACCTGCGGGGCCGAGGTCCATCTGGCCGCGGCGCGGTCGTACGCGGAGCAGATCGACTTCGGTGTCGACCTCCGCTGCGTGCGCGTGCAGGCGCATACGCGGGCCGGGGCGATCATTGGCGGCGCGACCTATTACGAGGCCGATGCCATCTTCTTCGCGCAGCGTGTGGGGATGCGGAGCCGCCTCGCGTCGTTCTTTGGCCCGATCCATACCGTGCTCCGGCACGCGCCGTGCGATGTGCATATCGTCTACACGGCGTCGGCGTCGGCGTCTCTCCAGCGACCTTCCCCACGCCGGTCAACGGTCGTCCGTCTCGCGCCGCCTCCCGTCGCATCCGATCCGTCCGAACGCGCGGTACGCAGTGAACCACGCTATTCGGTGCAGCAGCATGGAGGAACGACCCCGTATGCCAGCGAATGATTCCGAAGCGCCGAAGCCGCCCGCCGCGCCAGCCGAGGAATCCGCGCGCGGAGGCGCTCCGCATCAGGGCGAATTTTTCGCCGATCTCAACGGTCGCGATGAACATGCTGCCCGCCCCCCCGTGCGGCGGGGCGCGTCGCCCCAGATCGACTTCCGCGAGGTGCGGCAGGGGACGCTGCCCGGCAACAAGTACATCCGAGTGCTCCGCGCGCAGGATCAGGTCTTGAAGCAGGTCACCCCGGATTACCTCGTGGCGGGCGAGCAACTGTCGACGCCACATGGACCCTTTGGCAAACTGCGCCGCGCGCTCGTCGGCCGCCCGATCGCCAGCGAGCAGGCGATCCATGAGCGGCTGACGAACGTCAAGGCGCTCGCCATCTTCTCGTCGGACGCGCTCTCCTCCGTCGCCTACGCCACCGAGGCAATCCTCGGCGTCTTGATCCTCGCCGGTGGCGCGGCTTTCGGGTACACGATCCCGATCGCCATTGCCATTGCCGTGCTGCTTGCCATCGTCGGCGTCTCATACCGGCAGACGATCCAGGCATACCCGAATGGCGCGAGCGCCTACCTCGTCGCCAAGGCGAACCTCGGCACGTTGCCGAGCCTGACGGCGGGCGCGTCACTCTTGATCGATTACACCTTGACCGTCGCGGTGAGCGTCTCGGCGGGCGTGGCCGCGATCACCTCCGCGCTGCCGTCGCTCCATCCGTGGCGCGTCGAGATTTGTGTCGCCTTCGTCGGGCTGATCATTCTCGGCAACCTGCGGGGCATCCGGGAGAGCGGCTCGATCTTCGCCGTGCCGACCTACCTCTTCATTCTCAGCATCGCCGTCCTCGTCTTCCTCGGCGTCTTCCGCTCCCTCACCGGCGGCGATGTCCCCGTCAATGCCCCGCGCGATGTGGTCAATACCACGGAGGGTGTCTCGCTCTTCCTCATCCTGCGCGCCTTCACGGCGGGCTGTACGGCGCTGACGGGGGTGGAGGCGATCTCGGACGGCGTGCCGGCCTTCAAGCCGCCCGAGGCGAAGAACGCGGCGAAAACACTGACATGGATGTGCGCGATCCTCGGGGCAATGTTCATCGGTCTCTCCTTCCTCGCCCACCGCTACGGCATCGTGCCGAATCCACAAGAGACGGTCGTCTCGCAGATCGCGCGGACGATCATCGGCCACAACTTCTTCTACTACTTCATTCAGGCGATGACCGCCCTCATCCTGATCCTCGCCGCCAACACCAGTTTCGCGGATTTCCCGCGCCTCTCGACCTGGCTGGCGAAGGACCATTTCATGCCGAAGCAGTTCCTCTTCCGGGGCGACCGGCTCGCCTTCAACACCGGCATCGCCGTCCTCGGCATCCTCGCGACCATCCTGCTCGTCGCGTTCGGTGGGCAAACCGATCGTCTGCTGCCACTCTACGCGGTCGGCGTCTTCACGGCATTCACGCTTTCGCAGGCCGGTATGGTGCTCCACTGGTACAAGGAGCGGGGGCGCGGCTGGACGCGGCGGTTCGCGCTCAACCTCGTCGGCGCCACCGCGACGGGCTTCGTGCTCGTCCTTGTCATCGCGACCAAGCTCCTGCTCGGTGCGTGGATCGTCCTTCTCTTGATGCCGCTCCTGATTTTGCTCTTCCGCACCATCAACCGCCACTACACATCGGCGGCGGCGGAGGTGGCATTAACCGATGACGACGTTCCGGGCGTCTCGCTCCAGCGAGAGCAGGTGGTGATCGTGCCGATTGCGGAGATCAACAAGACGACGGTCAACGCCCTCAACTACGCGCGCACCCTCTCGCCCAAAGTGGTCGGCGTGCATGTGACCGACGACGCGGAGGAGGCGGCGCACCTGCAGGAGAAGTGGGAGAAGTGGGGGGAGGGGGTGAACCTGGTGATCCTGGAGTCGCCCTATCGCTCGCTGATGGGGCCGCTGCTGTCGTACATCGACATAGTGCAGAAGAAGCGCCCGAAGGCGATGATCACGGTGCTGGTGCCGGAGTACATCCCCGCCCACTGGTGGCAACAAATCCTCCACTCGCAGACGGCGCTCCGCATGAAAGCGGCGCTGCTGCTGCGCCCCAATACGGTGGTGACGAGCGTTCCCTATCAAAGTAAGAATGTGCGGACGCCCCGCAACCGCAGGTAGCGCTGAGGAGGGCGGCGTGCCTGCCCTCCTCGTTCCTCTCCGGCGCGCTTACCGCGCTGGCAGATACTCGCGGATGATGCCGCCGAGGATCTTGACGCCCCGGCGGATCGCCTCTTCGTCCGTGAATGAGTAGGCGAGGCGGATATTCCGCCGCCCATCCCCGTTGGCGTAGAAGACCGTGCCGGGCATGAAGTCCACGCCGTGCGCCGCCGCCTCCGGCTGGATCGCGGTGGCATCCGCGCCCTCCGGCAGCGTCAGCCAGATGAAGAAGCCGCCCTCCGGTACCGTCCACTCGACGCCTGGGGGCATCTCCACGCCCAATGCATCGACCATCGTGTCCCGCTTCGACCGGTAGACCGCCACCAGTTCCTTGACGTGCTCCTCGAGCGCCGAGGGCGCGTACTCCGCGACGATATGCGAGGTAAAGGGGCTCGTGCCGCCATCCGGCTTCAGTTTGGCGACCTTATGGATGAAGGTCTCCGGCCCGATCACCCAGCCGAGCCGCAGCCCCGCGCCGATGATCTTCGAGAAGGTGCCGGTGTAGATCACCAGCCCGGCGTCGTCCAGCGAGATCAGCATCGGCAGGCGCTCTCCGGAGAAGCGGAGATCGAAATAGGCGTCGTCCTCCAGGACGGCGACGCTGTACTCCTTCGCCAGTGCGAGGATGCGCATCCGCCGTTCGAGCGTCGTCGTTACGCCGGTTGGGTTCTGGAAGGTGGGGATGGTGTAGATGAACTTGGGGCGGACGCCCTGCGCCTTGAGTGCCGTCAGCTTCGCTTCGAGCACGTCCATCTTCATGCCCTGGTCGTCCATCTCGATGCCGACGATCTTCGCCTGATGCGCGTTGAAGAGGCGGAGCGCGCCGAGGAACGCCGGCGCCTCCGAGAGGATGACGTCACCGGGATCGATCAGCGCGTCGCAGACAAGATCGATCGCCTGCGACGCGCCCGCCGTGATCAGCACGTTCTCCGGGCGGACATCCACGCCGTTATCGCGCTTCAGCTTCACGAGCAACTGCTTGACCAGGCCGTCGTATCCCGTGGCGGCGCCATACTGGAGCGCCCACTGGCCGTTCTTCTCCATCGCCCGCGTCGCCGCTTCCGCCATTGCTTTGGTCGGCATACTCTTCGGGTCAGGGGAGCCGCCCGCGAAGTTCACCCGATCCGGGGTGAGCCCCCGCCCCTGCGGCGCCCCCGGCGCCATCCGCTTCGCCGCCTCGGAGTAGAGTTCGTCCAACCGCATCATCTCTGTCTGTACCATCTCATCCCCTCCATGTCGCAGTCTGTTCTCTCGCCGTATCCGAAGATGTGCCAACTATAGCGCACGCAGTGAGAAGCCGGAAGCCAGTAGCCGGATGACAGAGGCCGATGCTAGAAGCCGGATGTCAGGGGAAACGCTCTCATTGTGGCCTCTGGCTTCTGGCTTCTGATCTCTGGCTACTGGCATCTGGCTACCGGCTACTGCCCCCCTATGCACGCAGAGTATAATGTCCGTATCGTCGCGAGGATCGGAGCGGTAGGGACAACCGCATCCTTGCGACCGGATGGAGGAAGTCACCTTCATGGCTGCCAATACGCCGGGCGGGCCGACCGAACCGATCACCCCCGCAACGCCGGGAGCGGAGAATGGAGATGCTCCGCTCCCTCCTGAATTTTTCGCCGATCTCAATGGGCGCAAGGAGCGTGTGCCCCGCCCCTCCGCACGGCGGGCCGGGGCGCCCCAGATCGACTTCCGCGAGGTGCGGCAGGGGACGCTGCCCGGCAACAAGTACATCCGGGTGCTCCGCGCGCAGGACCAAATTTTCAAGCAGGTCGCCCCCGACTATCTCGTGGCAGGGGAGCAGATTAGCGCGCCACGGAGCATTCTCGGCAAGTTCAGGCGGGCGCTGATCGGTCGCCCGATTGCCACCGAGCATCAAGCGCATGAGCGGCTGACGAACGTCAAGGCGCTCGCCATCTTCTCGTCGGACGCGCTCTCCTCCGTCGCCTACGCCACCGAGGCGATCCTCGGTGTGCTGATCGTCGCGGGGGCGGCAGCCTTCGGCTATGTTATCCCGATCTCGCTGGCGATCGCCGTGCTCCTCGTCATCGTGGCGATTTCGTACCGGCAGACGATCCAGGCGTATCCGAAAGGTGCGAGCGCCTACCTCGTCGCCAAGGCGAACCTCGGCACGTTGCCGAGCCTGACGGCGGGCTCGGCGTTGCTGATCTCCTATACCCTGACCGTCGCGGTCAGCATTTCGGCGGGTACCGCTGCGGTCACCTCCGCGTTCCCGGCCTTGCACGCCTGGCGCGTCTGGTTGGGTGTCGCCTTTGTCGCCTTGTTGATGCTCGGCAACCTGCGGGGCATCCGGGAGAGCGGCTCGATCTTCGCCGTGCCCACCTACCTCTTCATCCTCAGCATCGCCGTCCTCGTCTTCCTCGGCGTCTTCCGCTCCCTCACCGGCGGCGATGTCCCCGTCAATGCCCCGCGAGACACGGTGAACGTCACTCAGGGTCTCTCCGTCTGGCTGATCCTGCGCGCTTTCACCGCTGGCTCTGCCGCCTTGACGGGGGTGGAGGCGATCTCGGACGGCGTGCCGGCCTTCAAGCCGCCCGAGGCGAAGAATGCCGCGAAAACACTGACATGGATGTGCGCGATCCTCGGGGCAATGTTCATCGGTCTCTCCTTCCTCGCCCACCGCTACGGCATCGTGCCGAATCCGCAAGAGACGGTCGTCTCGCAGATCGCGCGGACGATCATCGGCCATGGTTTCTTCTATTATTTCGTCCAGGCGATGACCGCCCTCATCCTCGTCCTCGGTGCGAATACGAGTTTCGCGGACTTCCCCCGCCTCGCCACTTGGCTGGCGAAGGACCACTTCATGCCGAAGCAGTTCCTCTTCCGGGGGGACCGGCTCGCCTTCAATACCGGCATCAGCGTGCTCGGCTTGCTGGCGGCGATCCTCATTATCGCCTTCCAGGCGGAACCAACACGGCTGCTGCCGCTCTATGCGATCGGTGTCTTCACGGCGTTCTGCCTCTCGCAGTCGGGGATGGTGATGCACTGGTACAAGGAGCGGGGGCGTGGCTGGACGCGGCGGTTCGCGCTCAACCTCGTCGGCGCCACCGCGACGGGCTTCGTCTTCATCCTCGTGCTCTTGACCCGGTTTACCCAGGGCGCATGGATCGTCCTCGTCCTGATGCCCCTCTTTATCTTGATGTTCCGTGGCATCAACCGCCATTACACGCGGGCGGCGGCGGAGCAGGCGCTCAGTGATACGGATTCTCCGAGCGAATACAAAGCGGTCGAGCAGGTGGTGATCGTGCCGATCGCGGACATCAACAAGACGACGGTCAACGCCCTCAACTACGCGCGCACCCTCTCGCCGAAGGTGGTCGGCGTCCATGTGACCGACGACGCGGAGGAGGCGGCGCACCTGCAGGAGAAGTGGGAGAAGTGGGGGGAGGGGATGAACCTTGTCATCCTCGAATCGCCGTACCGCTCGCTGATGGGGCCGCTCCTCTCCTATATCGACATGGTGCAGAAGAAGCGCCCGAAGGCGATGATCACGGTGCTGGTGCCGGAGTATATCCCTGCCCATTGGTGGGAGCAGATCCTCCACTCGCAGACCGCGTTGCGTCTCAAGGCGTCCCTGCTCCTCCGACCGAACACCGTCGTCACCAGCGTTCCGTACCACGGCAAGCATTAGCGGGAAGTTCGCGGTTCGGAGTTAGGGATCATCCCAATCATGCAAACTGCGCCTGGCGCCAACAACGAGGAGGGTCACATGGACGACTTCGGTATCTTCGACCCCCGCCTGGTGCGGCGGGTGAAGGAGGACTGGGAGCGAGCGAAGACGGAGGTGCGCCGGGCGACCGCGCCCATCCTCGGCGAGGCGGAGCGCGTCTTCGCGGGTGCCTTCCGCTCGCCCTCCACCGGGCCGACGACTCCGCTGGACGGCTGCGACTGGCAACGGGTGCCGGATGACGAGGAGGCGTTGCGCGAGCGCCTCGAACATATCATTGCCGACCTGACGGTGGTGAAAAGTCAGACGGTTACCCTCGACGATCCCGGCGGCGTGGCGACCGCTTTCACCGTCCGGGTGACGCTGACGGACGGCGCGCTGTGGCAGGCGCGGGTGCCGGTGGCGGCAGTCGGCCGGGCGACCGAGGCGGAACTACGGTTGTGGGCGCTACGGCTCGCCGGGAAAGTGGCGCACTGAGCGCGATGCGCTCTCCCGGTGGTGGCGGGCTAAAGGTCGCCACCGCCGTTATTTATCGCCGCCATTCCGCCTCCCACCAGTCCGCGTGCGGCATCCCGCTTGTGTGGATCGCCGCCACCAGTCGTTCGAGGTCGAACGGTACGCGGCGCAGATCGACGGAGAGCCTGCCGTCCTCCCAGCCGATGATGCCGTATTCCGCCCACGGCGCGTTGCGGAGCCGCCGCATCGGCGCGCGGATCACCGCCCGCCCGACGCTGCCGACATTGATCAGTACCTTGTCGTGGTAGGGGCGCATCATCTGTGCGTGGGTGTGGCCGCCGACCATCACCGGCGCCGCGACGCCCGCGAAGAACTCGTCGAGCGCCGCGTCGGGCGTCGCCGGGAAGATCAGGTCCATGTTGCCGCGCGGTGAGCCATGGAAGCAGAGGAGCGTCGTCCGGTCATCGAGCGGGATTTCCAGCGTCAGCGGCAGCGCGAGGAGCCAGGCATTATTCGCGCCCGTTAATTGATCGGCGCACCAGACCTCGATGTCGTGGAGACGCCGGGCGATCTCGTCCGGCGGGACCGGCCCGACCACGGAGCGGAAGGCGATGGCGGACTCCGGTTCCGCCGAGAGGTGGCGGGGGATGCGGTCGTCCACATTGCCGCGCAGCACCGGGCAGCCGAGCGCGTAGATGCGCTCCATCACCTCGCGCGGCTGCGGATTGAGCGCGGGCAGATCGCCCAAACAAACGATCCGGTCCACCCGATCGCGCGCCATATCGTCCAGCACCGCGTCGAGGGCGACCGCATTGGCGTGGATGTCCGAGATGACCGCGACTTTCACTACTTCCCCTCTCCGACAATGGTGGCGTAGGCTTCAGCCTGCGGTCTCTCGCGCAGGCTGAAGCC
>JBPCMC010000461.1:0-5380 GCA_051002645.1 Thermomicrobiales bacterium | reverse complement strand
ACCATGACCCAGGCTAAAGCCTATGCTACCGGCGCGAAGCCGAAGGGAGCACACCATGGCCGATCCGACGACCAAAGCGGAACTGCTCGATCAGGTACGGGCGATGTACCTCGCGCTCGATGCGGCGATTGATCCAATCCTCCCGGCGCAGATGTCCGTACCGGGCGTCAACGGCGCATGGTCGGTGAAGGACACCCTCGCACACCTGACCTTCTGGCATCGCAACCTGCTCGCGCGGCTCGACGGCATCGCCTCGAACGCGCAGATGTCAGTCGGCACCGCCATCGACGACGATATCTGGAACCAGCGCTGCTTCACCGCGAACCGCGACCGCGCGCTCGACGATGTCCTGGCCGATCTCTGGCGCACGCAGCAGGCGGTCCTCGATGCCCTTGATGCGCTGCCGGAGGCGATGCTCTTCAACGCGGGAGCACATGGCGGCGCGCTCTGGGAAGCGACCGACGGCTCGATTCTCGGCCACTACCCGGAGCACCTCGCGCAGATCGAGCGGTGGCGCGCGCAGCATGTGACGTTCCCGACGATGAAATCCGACCTCCTCTTCCGCATCGCGGATGGCTATGGCGCGTTGGCCGCGACCGTCGACGCCATGCCGCCGCGCGAATTGACCCTGCCGACGCTGCATGGCGGCTGGTCCGTCAAGGATGAAGTGGCGCATGTGACGTTCTGGGAGGCGCGCGTCCTCACCGTCATGCAGGCTACCCTGGCGGGCGAGGAGCCGCCGCACTCACCGCTCGTCGGCGACGCGGCGAAGATCGAGGTGCTGAACGCTGAAGTGCTTGCGGCGAGTCAGCAACGCAACCTCGACGACGTGCTCGCCGACATGGCGCGCACGCACGCCGCGTTCGTCCATGCGGTCGAACACCTGCCGGACGACGCCCTCTTCGGTGCGCGCTACTTCCCGTGGGCGGGCGGCGACCCGCTTGCGGTCGCCATCGCCGGGGATACCTACGAGCACTACCTGGAGCACATCCGCAACATCCAGCGCTGGCGCGCCGTGCGAAGCATGGAAGGAACCGCCCGATGATCGCGCGCATCTGGCGCGGCGAAACAACCGCAGCCAACGCCGACACCTATCTCGACTATCTGCGACGAACGAGTATCGCCGAGACGCCGACGATCCCCGGCAATCGCGGCATGCAGATTCTCCGGCGGATCAACGGCGACCGTGCGCAGTTCATGACGATTATCCTCTGGGATTCGCTCGACGCCATCCGCGCCTTCGCCGGCGACGACATCGAGACAGCGGTCTTCTATCCCGAGGACGATGCGTACCTCGTCAGCAAGGAATTGACCGTCGCGCATTACGAAGTGGTGCAGAGATGATGGATCAGGCGCACCATACCGTCGTCTGGCGGCGACTCGATGGACTCGGTATCGAGCACTGCTCGCTCGCACAGCGCGCTGATGGCTGGCAGATACAAGGGACGGTCATCTCTGCCGAGCCTCGCCCATTCCTCGTGCGATACGGCATAAGCTGCGACACCATGTGGCAGACTCGCACGGTGGAGATTGCGGTAGAGATGGGCGCGAGCACGCGCACCATGCGCATGAGGGTGGACGAGGATCAGCGATGGTGGAGCGCGGACTCCGAACTCCTCCCCTTTCGCGGCTGCATCGACGTGGATCTCGGTATCACGCCTGCGACGAACACGCTGCCGATCCGGCGCCTGAACCTCGCCATTGGTGAGACGCGGGCGGTTACTGCGGCGTGGGTGCGATTTCCCGAACTGAGCATCGAGGCGCTCCCCCAACACTACATCCGGCTCGACGCGCTGCGCTACCGGTACGAGAGCGCCGATGGCGCGTTCACGACAGAGATTGTCGTGGATGAACTCGGCCTCGCCACCGACTACGCCGGTGGCTGGGAGCGCATCGAGGCGACCGGCGACGCAATGCGCTAACGGGTCATCACACATCGTACGACTGGACGGCGTCGAGCAGCATTGTGACGAAGGCGGGGGTGTCCAAGTCAACGCCGACATGGACGTTGGGCTCCTTGCCCGTCACTTTCCAGAGATCGACGACTGTCCGGCCCGCCGTCAACTCGCCATGCACTTCCACATCGACATTGAGATGGCGGGTCGTGACGATGCCGGGCTGGATCACCTGCGCGACAGCACACGGGTCGTGGAGCGGCGCGCCGCCCATCTGATAGACCTCGTCGTGCCAGAGGGTGAAGAAGTCGAGCAAATCGGCGACGACCGTCGCGACTGTGCCGCCCGTCTCGCGCAGGTGGCGGGAGTGCGCGGGGGTGATGAGCGCCTTGTGCGTCACATCGAGGCCGATCATCGTCAGCGGCAGCCCGGCGTTGAAGACGATGCGCGCCGCCTCGGGATCGACATAGATGTTGAACTCGGCGGAGGGTGTCTTGTTCCCCTCGGTGATCGCGCCCCCCATCAGGCAGATCTGCGCGATCCGCTCCTTGAGTTCGGGATACTTCAGCAGGAAGAGCGCAATGTTCGTCAGCGGCCCGGTCGGGATGAGCGTAACGGGCCGGTCGCTCTCGCGGATCACCCGCGCGATCAAATCCACAGCGTGCATCGGTTGCGGCGCGATCGTCGGCTCCGGCAGTTGCGGCCCCTCCAACCCCGATTCGCCATGCACCTCCGGCGCGATCTCCTGCGGCCGCAGCATCGGCGCCGCCGCCCCCGCCGCAATCGGGACATCGGTGATGCCCGCGACGGTGCAGAGTTGCAGGCAGTTCCGCAGCGTCTTCGGCAGCGTCTGATTCCCCGCCACCACCGTAATCGCCCGCAGGTCGATCTCCGGCCGCGCATACGCCAGCAAAATCGCCAGCGCATCGTCATGTCCGGGGTCCACGTCCATCACCACCGCCATCGCATCCGCATTCACCCGCTGTACCATTTCACACCTCCGGTAAGGCATTTGAACCACGAAGATACGAAGAGCACGAAGATGGGAAGAGAAAACAAATTGTTGGTTTCGTGTTCTTCTCTCCCCTTCGTGCTCTTCGTGTCTTCGTGGTTCAAATCGGTTTCAGTCCCCGTCCGCCGTCAGCACGGGCGCCGTCGGTTCGGCGAGGGCTTGTTGCTCGCGGTAGTGGCGGGCGCGGCGGGCCTGGTGCGTCTTTTGCCGCTGCGCGTAGACGACGAGGGCGACAATCGTGATGACGTTCGGGATGACGGAGACCAGTTGCGCGTAGTCCTGTAGCGCGCGGACCGGCTTCAACTGGTTCGCCAGGGCGTCCGCCGCGCCGAAGAGCAGGGCGGCGAGCGCCGTGCCGTACGGGGTGCGCCCGCCGAGCAGCACCGCACCGAGGGCGATGAAGCCGCGCCCCGCCGTCATGTCCCGCACGAACTGACCGTTCTGGCCCATCGAGAGGAAGACGCCGCCCAACCCCGCCAATAGTCCGCTGAGGATGAGCGCGGAGTAGCGCGTGCGGACGACGCTGATGCCGGCGGTCGCGGCGGCGTCCGCATTCTCGCCCACCGCCCGGAGCCGGAGGCCCCACTTCGTGCGGTACAGATAGAAGGCGACCGCGAAGATCAGCACGAAGGCAGCGTACGTCAGGACGTGCTGCCCGCTGATGATCTGCTTGACGCCGGGGATGCGATCGAGGAGCGGAATGTCCCAGAAGGGCAGTTTCTTCGTCTCCAGCGTGCTGGACGAGCCTTTGTCGTGCAGAATTTTGAAGAGCAGGAAGACTGTCCCGCCCGAGGCGAAGATATTGAGCGCTAGGCCCGCCAGCACGATATCCGCGCCGAGATTGAGGTGGACGAAGGCGAGCAGGGCGGCGGCAAGCATCGCGACGGCGACACCCGCGATCATGCCGACGAAGCCGCTGTGCGCTTTGTTCGAGACGAGCGGCCCCGTGAATGCCGCGAGGAGCATCATCCCTTCCAGGGCGACATTGATCGAGCCGCCGAGGTCGGTCAGCAGGCCGCCGAGCGCGGGGAGCAGAATCGGCGTCGTGATCCGAAAAACGCTCGCGATGAAGGTGAACGTCAAAATCGCTCTCAGCGCCTCTTGCATGATGCGCTCCTTCGGGAGCGCAGTGGGCAGTGGGCGGTGAGCAGTGGGCAGATCCAGACGGAAAGCGCTTCGCACGGCCTTCCGTCGCTGCTCACTGTCCACTGCCCACTGCCCACTGCCATTAGTCCGTCGCTTCCGGTATTGTCGCGGTGCTCGTGATCGTCCCCGGCGCGGAGATCGGCGGCAGTTCCACCTCGTCGCGGCTATTCCGCCGTTTGCGGAGCCAACTGGTCAGTGTATCCGCCGTGATGAGCAGGATGATGATTGCCTGGATGACGTTCGCCATCTCGAACGGCACATCGGTGTTCTGGCCCATCACGTCCGCGCCGACGCGCAGATAACTGTAGAAGAGCGCGGCGGGGATGACGGCGAGCGGGAAGTTGCGCGCCAGCAGCGCGACGACGATGCCATCGAACCCATACCCGGCGGAGGGCGCGGCATTGACCCGCCCGAAGGTGCCGAGCACCAGCCCGGCGCCCGCCATCCCCGCGATACCGCCGGAGAGCGCCATCGCCAGCATCACCGTCCGGCGCGTATTGACGCCGCCGTACTCCGCGAAGCGCAGATTGAATCCGCTCATACGCAGGCCATAGCCGAACGTCGTCCGGTAGAGGAGCACATGGACGACAATTGCCGCCACGATGGCGATGATCGCCGCCACGGAAATCTGCGTGTCGGCGATGAGCGGACGGAGCCGCCCGGTGGCGCCGAAGATGGTGAAGACCTTGGAGTTATTCGTCCCCGCGCCGGGCGGTTTGAGGAACTGCACGAGAATGAAGGCATAGACAGCGGTGGCAATTGCATTGAGCATCAGTGTCGAAACGATCTCATTCGCCCCGAAGTATGCCTTCAGGTAGCCGGGGATCAGGCCATAGAGGAAACCGGCGAGGATGGCGACGATAATCGCGACAGTGGCGACGATCACGGCGTTGCCGGGGGTGTGGAGCGCCATCACGCCCGCCATCAGCGCGCCGAGATAGAGCTGCCCCTCCGCGCCGAGCGAGAATTGCCGCGCCTGAAAGACGAGCGCGACCGCCAGGCCGGTGAAGGTCATCGTCGTCGCCTGCACGAGCCAGTTGCTGATCCGGTTGCGGCTCCCCGCCGCGCCGGTGATGAACTCCTTGAACGCCTCGCTCGGCTGCTTGGAGACGACGAGAATGACGAGGAAACTGACCAGCAGCGCGATCGCCACAATGATCACCACCCGCGCCAGCTCCAACAGCACCACCCGCTGTCTCATGCGTCGCTCCGCGCCGAGTAGCCGGTAGCCGGGGGCCGGTAGTAAGAAAAACAACCGAGAAGGAACCCCTTGGCGGTGGCAAAACCGTCCCTCACCGACACATTGCTCCTTTCCCCCCCCTTCTTG
>JBPCMC010000460.1:0-8965 GCA_051002645.1 Thermomicrobiales bacterium | reverse complement strand
ATCTGCTGGCGACCACCTGGGATTGGCAGCCCTCCGTGCTGATCGGCTGCACGGCGCTGATAGCGGCCTATGTCGCGGTAACACGCCGCTACCCGTCCCGGCAGATGTGCTCGTTCTTCGCGGGCGTTGTCGTGCTGCTTGTCGCGCAATGCTCGCCGCTGGATGCGGTCGGCGATACCTATCTGTTTAGCGCGCATATGATCCAACATCTCTTGCTGCTACTGATCGTGCCGCCGCTCCTGATTTTCGGCATCCCGGCCTGGCTCGCGGAGCGGTGGCTGGCGTCGCCGCCCATCGGCGGGGCGGGGCGCGCACTGCGTCAACCGGCGGTCGCGTGGCTGCTCGGCGTCGGCGCGATGTACGTCTGGCATATCCCCATACTCTACAACGCGGCGCTCGCGCATCTCGGCATCCATATCGTCGAACACCTCTGCTTCATCGCGACGGGCGTCATCTTCTGGTGGCCGGTTTGCGCGCCGGTGGCAGCCGCGCGGTACGCCCCGCTCGTCGCCCTGCTCTACCTCTTCACCGCCGCCGTCGCGGGCAGCGTGCTCGGCATTCTGCTCACCTTCGCATCGCCCGGCCTCTACCCCGCCTATCTCAACCCGGTGGACACGCGCGGCCTGCTGCCGCTCATCCGGGGTGGCTGGGGATTGTCGCCCGCCGTCGATCAACAACTCGGCGGGCTCATTATGTGGGTGCCGGGCGGCCTCATCTATCTCTGCGCGATGATCGGCACGCTGGCGCGCTGGTACGGCGAGGCAGACAGGGAAGAAGACTCATCACCATCGCCACGAGGCTACGCAGGGAATCCGCGCGCCGCTGTTCCATCTGTACCGGGGGAGGGAATCTGATGCCCGATCAGCCGACCGACACGAACAAGAACGCGATCAAGGTGGCGCTCGCCGCCGCGCTCGGTAGCGCGCTTGGCATTATCACCGCCGTCCGCTCCCTCACTGCGGGGAAGCGGGCAGTGGATAGTGGGCAGGATGCCCTAACCCCCCAGCCCCCTTCCCCAGTGGGGAAGGGGGAGCCGGACAGGAACGATCTGAACGGTATACCACGGAATTTTCCGCGAGTTCCCCCTCCCGTGTCGGGAGGGCGGGTGCCCTCTGGGCAGATGGGGGTGGACCTCTCCACAGGCCAATCCGACTGGGAGCGATTGCCCCCTGCGCACCTTCCCCGGCCCACGTACTGGCCCGTGGTGCTGGCCTTCGCGGTCGTCTTGCTCGCCTGGGGCGTCGTGACGACGCTGGCAATTTCGGTGATTGGGGCGCTTATGCTCGCGCTCGCTCTCGGCGGGTGGATCGGAGAGTTGCGGCATGGGCATGAGTGAGCGGGCAGCGGGCAGCGGGCAGCAGGCAGCGGGCGACCCTCTCAGTCCTCATGCCGCCCAAAGGGCACCCTCAGTCCTCAGTCCTGACCCCGGGCGGCGGCGGTTCCTGAACTGGGTGTGTATCGGGCTCGGCGCGGTCGGGGCGGCGGCGGTGGGCGCGCCCGTGCTCGGCTTCTTGCTGCGGCCGCTCTTCGTCAAGCCGCCGCGCAACTGGCAGCCGGTCGCGAAGGTGGATGACTTCAAGGTGGGCACGACCAACCTGGTGAAGTACATCGACCCTTCGTCGGTGGCATGGACGGGGGTCTCCGGCAATACGGCGGCGTGGCTTCGGCGCGAGGGCGAACAGCAATTCATCGCCTTCTCCGTTAACTGCACGCACCTCGGCTGCCCGGTGCGCTGGCTGCCGGACGCGAACCTCTTCATGTGTCCGTGTCACGGCGGCGTCTACTATAAGGACGGCACGGTCGCCGGTGGGCCGCCGCCCGGCCCGCTGACGCAATACCCGGTGCGTATCACCAACGGGCAGGTGGAGATTGAGACGAGCCCGATACCGATCACCTGAGTAGCAAGTAGAAAGTAGCAAGTAGAAAGTGGAGCAGGAGCGGTGGTATCGGTGGTGACGGATCGAAGAGTGCTTGCTACTTGCTACTTGCTACTTGCTACTCCCCGAAGGGACGGCGTATGAACATCCTGACGCGGGCATGGCGGGCATTCGACGACCGGACGGGCACCTCGAAGCTTGTCGGGCCGATCATTACGCATCCGGTGCCACAGACGGGCAAGATCGGCTGGGCCTATGTCTTCGGCAGCGCCACGCTGATTTCCTTCATCACGCTCGTCGCCACGGGGACGATCCTCGCTACCGCGTACGTCCCGGCGACGGGGGATGCGTACAGCAGCCTGCAATTCATCTCGAATGACACCTTCGGTCGCATTCTGCGCGGCATCCACTATTTCTCGGCCTCGGCGATGATGATCTGCATCGGTGCGCACATGATCCGCGTCTTCCTGATGGGTTCGTACAAGTTCCCGCGCGAGGTGAACTGGCTGACGGGTGTTGTCCTCTTCGCCCTGACGCTCGCGATGGCCTTCACGGGGCAACTGCTCCGCTGGGATCAGGACGGCTTCTGGTCGCTCGTCGTCGTCGCGGAGCAGGCGGGCCGCTTGCCGCTGGTTGGCAAGGGAGTGGCGCACTTCATCTTCGCGGGCGACACGGTGAGCGGCGCGACGCTCAGCCGCTTCTTCGCCATCCATGTCTTCTTCATCCCGGCGCTGATCTTCGCGACGGTCGCGCTGCATCTCTACCTCGTCATCCACGACGGCATCTCCGAGCCGCCGAAAGCGGGCGACCCGGTGGACCCGAAGACCTACCGCGCCAAATATGACGCGCTGCTCAAGCGGCACGGCGTCCCTTTCTGGCCGGATGCCGCGTGGCGAGACGCGGTTTTCAGCGTGATGATTATTGTCGTCATCGTGCTCCTGGCGGTAACGATTGGCCCGAAAGAGTTGGGTAAGCAGCCGGACCCCTCGATCATCGACGCCTATCCGCGGCCGGACTGGTACTTCCTCTGGTATTTCGGCGTGCTGGCGCTGCTGCCGAAGGGGACGGAGAGCGCCGTGATCGTCCTCGCGCCGGTCCTGCTCTTCGTCGTCCTCTTCGGGCTGCCCTTCGCCTCCAACCACGGCGAGCGCAGCCCGAAGCGCCGCCCGTGGTCGGTCGCATTCGTGCTCATTGTCCTGATTATGATCGGCACCCTCTGGCAGGTCGCCGTCCGTGCGCCGTGGTCGCCGCAATTCGATGTCCAGCCGCTCTCGGCGCAGGTCGTCGGCACAACCAGCGGCCCGATCGCGCAGGGGGCGCAACTCTTCAACGCCAAGGGATGCCAGTACTGCCACGCCGTGAACGGGCAGGGCGGCAACCGTGGCCCCGATTTGACCAACGTCGCGAACCGCCTCCCGCAGGAGCAGATCACCATCCGCATCCTCAATGGCGGCGACAACATGCCCGCCTACGGCGGGAACCTCTCGCCGGATGAACTGAACGCGATCATCGCCTTCCTGAAGAGTCGGCAATCGCCCTAACCCCCAACCCCTTCCCCATCCTGCCCAAAGGGCGCCCGGAAGGGGAGCGGTAGGGGCGCATAGCATGCGCCCTCTCGATGTAGCAGGATGCTGACAAGAGGCCACGGCATTGCACAGAGTCACCCCTTCCCGACGCGGGAAGGGGCCGGGGGGTTAGGAAAATTCCGTTAGCGCGAGAGCACCGGCTGTGTTGATCGCATGGCGTGCTGCCCGTCAGATTGCGGAACGGCGAGGGGGACGGTGATGCGCACGGTGGTGCCCTGACCGGGCGCGCTGATGAGGGCATAGTCGCCGCCCAGTTCTTTGGCGCGGCCGGCCATCGTCTCCAGCCCCATGTGGCCGGGGTGCGCCACGGTGGGATCGAACCCTCTGCCGTCGTCGCATACCTCGACCACGAGCCGTGCATCACGCGCCACCGTCACGCGCACGACGGCCGTGCGCGCGCTCGCGTGCTTGACGACATTGCTCAACGCTTCCTGGACGAATCGGTACGAGTGTTCCTCGGTGGCGTGTTCGAGCGGCAGGCGCTCCGGCGGCGCGTCCACGTCAATGTCGGTTTCTTCCCGCGCGCTCACCGAGGCGGCGAGTTTACGCACGGCGGCGATTAACCCTTCTTCCGCCAGCGCGCCGGGCCGCAACTCGAAGATGAGCATCCGCATCTCCGCGAGGGCTGCCTGCGCCAGATCGCTGAGGATTTGCACCTGCTGGCGCAGCGGATCGTCGGCGGGAGTGCCCGCGCGGTCGAGGTTCTTGATCGTCATGCGCGCGTGGAGCGTCATCGAGAACAACTCCTGCGTCACCGAGTCGTGCAGGTCCCGCGCGAAGCGCAGCCGTTCCTTCGTCACCGCCTCGACCACCGCCAGGCGCGCATTCTCCACGCGCGCCGCCCGCAGGGTCCGGTTGACGCGCACCATCTGGAAGACACTGAACATGCCGAGGCTGATCAGCCCGATCTGGATAGTCTGCAACGCGGCAGTGGACAGACCGGCCCCCGTTATGGCCGTGACGACACCCGCCAGGGCGCTGTTCGCGGCGATCACCCAGAGCGCTGTTCGTGGCGTGGCACGGCTCGCGCCGACACCGATGAAATAGAAGGTGCCAAGCCAGGCGATGCCGAAGGCGAGATTGAGCGCCACCGCTTCAATCGAGAGGATGCCGAAGGCGACCCACCAGAGAGAAAATTGGGAAATGAGCCGCTCATGGTTGCCGAGCATCGTCCAGAGGTACACGACGATGAAACTGGCGGCCCCGATCAGGCCAAAGCCGATGCGGAGCGGCGATTGGTGGGTATGGAAGAGGTCGTTGGCGGGGCCGATCAGCACGAACAGCCACGCCAGCCCGAGGAGACGCCACCAACGACCCCGGCGGCCGTCCATCGATAATGCCTCAAGGGCGTTTATGTTCCCGGTATCACCGCACGTCGCACCGTCGGTGGGCCGCCCATCTGTCGGGAGCGCGAATTGCTTCCACATCCTACACCTCGGTCGTGCCGTTCTCGCACTTGGCATCGCCGTCGATCGTCCGTCCATCGGTACTATACGGCGCGGCCCCCGGCATTCGCCAGTGGCAGGCGGCGGGCGGCGCTGTGCTACGATGCCCTCATTGCTCATTGCTCATTGCTCGTTACTCGCTCGGGAGGTCGCGATGATCGAAGAAGCGGATGCTGTCGTTATCGGCGCGGGTGCGTTCGGGGCGAGCGTCGCCTATCATCTGGCGCGGCGGGGGATCAAGCGCGTCGCCCTCGTCGAGAAGTTCGCGATCGCCTCACAGACCTCACGGCGTGCCGCCGGATTGACGGGGCAGAACCGCAGCACGGAGGCGATGACGCGCCTCGCCGCGCTCGCCGTGCGGAAGATCGCGCACTTCACGGCGGAGACGGGGGAACCGCTCGTCTTCCATCAAACGGGCAGCCTGAAGATCGCCCGCATACCGGAGCACGAGGCGCAACTGCACGACGAGGTCGAACGGGGCCAACGGCTCGGGCTCGATGTTGACTTCATCTCGCCCAGCGAGGCGGCAATGCTCTCACCCTTTCTCCGTCCCGACGGCATCCGCGCTGTCTCGTACATGCAGTCGGACTTGTATCTCGATCCGTGGCAACTGCCGCTCGCCTATGCCCGCGCCGCCGAACGGCTCGGCGCGACCCTCCTGCCGCACACCGCCGTGACGGAAATCGCGATGCACGATGGCGCGGTGACGGGCGTCGTCATGGAGCAGGGGACGATCCGCACGCCGGTCGTCGTTGACACGGCGGGGGCGTGGACGCGCCAGATCGGGGCGATGGTCGGTCTGCGCATCCCGCTCGTGCCGACGCGGCACCAACTCGTCATAACCGATCCGATTGACGGGGTGGCGGACGCGCAGCCGATCGTGCGGATTATCGACGTGAATCTCTACGTGCGGCCCGAGCGCGGCGGCCTGATGTTCGGCGGCTACGAGCCGGACCCGTTGCAGGTGGAGATGGACCAACTGCCGCCGGGCTTCCAGATCGCCGATCTCGTGCTCGATCTCGGCGTGCTGCGGCAGTTGGCGGCGCGCGTCGCCGAGCAGTTGCCGGTACTGCAGGATTTCACCGTCCGCGAGCACCGGGGCGGCCTGCCGACGATGACACCGGACGGCAAGCATCTGATCGGGCCGCTGCCCGGCGTGCATGGCTTCTGGGTGGCGAGCGGCTGCTGCGTCGGCGGACTCTCGATCTCGCCCGCTGTCGGCGAGGTGTTGGCGGACTGGATAATTGAGGGCGAACCGGGGATGGATCTCTCCCTCTGCGCGCCCGACCGCTTCGGCCCGGAATACCAGTCGGACGCCGCCCTCGCCGATGCCTGCCGCTGGCAGTACGCCTATCACTATTCGGCCTAGCGGGCACGAGAGGGGCGGGCCGCGATGGCCCGCCCGTGATCTCAGTAGGCTATGCGTATGGCTACCGCCCTACCGATCAGTCATTACCGCCATGCTGGCCGTTGTCGCCATTATCGCCGTTGTCGCCATGGTGGCCGTTGCCGCCATCGCCATTGTCACCACCGTTGTCGCCGTTGTCGCCCTTGTCGTGATTGAAGAAGGCGACGCACTGCCCCTGATTCTTGAACGTCTTCCCGTTCGCGTCCTGCAGGTTTTTGAATCCGCCGTTCTTGCAGTCGTTGGCGGACTTCGGCGTATTGGGTCCGCCGATCACCTGGGTGTTGATGCTGATATTGTCGAGATGGGTCGTCCCCTGCTCATCTTGAATCAGCTCGATGCTCTTGACAGTCTCCGTCGCCGTTACCGGCGGAAATCCCTGGGCCGGGGTGAAGACGACATGCGTGTACCCGTTCGTCGTCGGAGTCTGTGTACCGTCAGCGCAGCCGAAGAAATGCCGTATACCATCAGAGGTAACGACGTTGAATCGAGGTGCGCCCGCGCCGCAATAGCCCATGACATCGAAGTTGAGCTCGGTGAGCGTGATCCCCGACACGCCATTGACGGTCGCGCCCGCTGCGGAGCAGTCGGTGGTCGGCACGTTCTTGGCGAGGAGCAGGGACGGCGCCGGATTGCCGGTCGTGTTGTCGAACTTCGCGACGACCCCACCGGGGGTCCCGGCTGGAGCGGGAGCGCAATCGGCGGCCGTACCGACGAAAGTGAACGGCGTCAAGGTATAGGTCGTTGCCGCCGCCACCGGCGACACGAAGAAGCTGGCGAGGAAGGCGAGGACGGTGACGCTGACGCCGAACGAGCGAGTAATGGTACGCATATGCACCCTTCTTTCCCGGTCGCAGACGACATTCGACTGCGACTACTCAACAGATTCTGTCATGTGCTGCCGGGTCTTCCACCTCCTTTGCTTCCGCGCGATGGCCACGGCCCTACATGTGAGACCATCACAACCATTCCTATATTTATTCCCACGTACCATCCGGGAGGTTCCGTATCGCGATATGGCGCCGACGAACAAACGAAACGGGCGGGCCAATGATGGCCCGCCCGTCCTCTCCGTGTCCGATGTCGATGGGATAATTCCCTATCGGTTAATCGTCACCACCGTCGCCGCCGTGCCCGTCGCCGTGGTCATTGCCGCAATTGCCGTGACCATTGTCGTCGCCACCATTGCCGTGGCCATTATTGTGGCCGTCATTGCCGCAACCGGTGCCCTTGCCGTGCTCAAGGGTGATCGAGCCCGTCAGCGTCGCTGAGTCGGTGTGCTGACCAGGGTTGCCCGCGACATCCGTCGTAGAACCATTCGACATGATCGTTCCCGTTGCACCCGTGAAGGCGCCCGTGCCGCCAGTAATCTTCAGGACGAGATTCTCGCTGTGAACGACGGGGTTTCCTGTCTCGCACACTTGTGAGTGGGCGGGATCGATCGTGGTGTTGAGCTTGTCGCCCGTAGCGGTATTCGTGAAGGTGATCGTGCCCGAGGCCGTCGCACAGCGATTTGCCGCCGTGTAGCTATGATAATCAAGCGTAACATGGCCGCTATATGTTCCGGCGGGTCCGAGGGGCGGGTTCGCAGTGTATGTGCCCGAGACATCGAAGTTGCACACGAGGAAGTTAGGATTTTGACTCGGAGGATTGCAGGTAGTGGGGTTCGTCACCTGCGAGGCGCCCATCGAGGCGCCGCTCACCGGTGATGTCGCGTCTTTATCCTTGTCCTTCGCAAGCACGGATGACGTGCCGAGGGTGAGCAGGAGCGCGATGAGCAGGAGCGGCAAGAATGTTCGACGTGGTACCACCATCATGTATCTCCTTAATCGATGCAGGCAGATGCGACTGTCTTCGGACGGATCACTATCGCCGGAGCCCTCCGCGCTGTATGGCATTTCCCCCTTCGCTCTCCCGTGATCGGTACCGTCGCGCACCACGGACCATCACACCCACTCCTGGTTATTCCAGCAAAACGTTCCATGAGGTTCCCTCAACGAAGGTCTCTTGTCAAGAGATTGCCGGATTCACATATATTTCTTCTGACGAAGTATACGCGGTGAAACATAGGGCGTCGTGCAATATGCGCTTCCTGAATGCGGGCGCCCCTTAACGCGGGCGCGTCCGGTTATGATGGGAGCCTCATGTCATTGGTGGGCAGCATGCCGCTGAGAATCAGGGAGGGTCAGATGCATGGTCTCGTCTTTCTCGGGGATCGTGAAGTCGCGTTGCGGCAGTTCGCCGACCCGACGCCGGGGCCGGAGGAGGTGATTGTCGGCATCCAATCCTCCGGGCTGTGCGGCAGTGATTTCCGCCCCTATCGCGCGCCGAAAGCAGGGGTTGACCCGTCACGCCTGCCGATTGGCGGCCACGAGCCGTGCGGCATCGTCATCGAACGGGGCGCGCACGTCACGGACGCCCAGGCGCGCCTCGGCGACCGGGTGATGGTGCATCACTACCACGGGTGCGACGAATGCCATCATTGCCGCGCCGGGTACTCGCAGATGTGCCTGCACGGCAGCATCGTCTACGGCTTCAGCGGCCACGGCGGGAACGCCCCCTACCTCTGCGTGCCCGCCAGCACCCTCGTCCGCCTGCCGGACGCGCTCAGTTTCGACGAAGGCGCCGCCATTGCCTGCGGGACGGGCACCG
>JBPCMC010000459.1:0-4569 GCA_051002645.1 Thermomicrobiales bacterium | reverse complement strand
TGAAGGCGACCAAGGCGGGCGTTGTGCAGACGACCTTCAAGGAGGAGACGGAGAGCGACCTCTTCGGCGAGCAGGCCGTCCTCTGCGGCGGCATCACCTCGCTGATCCGCAACGGCTTCGAGACGCTTGTCAACGCGGGCTATCAGCCGGAAATCGCTTACTTCGAGGTATTGCACGAGACCAAACTGATCGTTGACCTCATGTACCAGGGCGGCATGTCCTACATGCGCTACTCCGTCTCAGACACGGCGGAGTACGGCGACTACACCAGCGGCCCGCGTATCTTCGACGATGAGGCGCGCGAGAAGATGGAACTGGTCTTGCAGGATATCCAGAGCGGCAAGTTCGCCCGCCAGTGGATCGCGGAGAACGAGACCGGCGGTCGCAAGGAGTTCATGCGAATGCGCCACGAGGCGCAGGACTCCGAGATCGAGCGCGTCGGCGCGCAACTGCGCAAGATGATGCCCTGGCTCGGCGGCAAGGAAGCCCCACGCGACTAACCAACGCACTCGACACGGCAACGCCGTGGAGAAACCGGAGAGAACCACAGAGGCACAGAGAAAGGGAGAAAGAATTTCAAATGTCTTTTTTTCTCTCTTTCCTCTGTGTTCTCTGTGTCTCTGTGGTTCAATTGGTTTCCGTGGCGTCCGCGAATTGCTGCATGATCGTCGCGGAGTATTTGATGCCGCGTAAGTAGTGGGAGAGAGTGATGAACTCGTCCGGCGCGTGGCCGTGCCAATCGGGTGGGCCAATGCCCGTCCCGGCGGATGGGATGCCGCCAAGCCGCCCGCCGAGCCAGACACCCTGACGACCGGATGCATCGTGCGTTGGCCGGACAGAAGGCTCGACGCCGTAGACCTGCCGCGCGGACGCGATGATCAATTGCGCGAAGGGTGTATCGAGTGCCGTCCGCGAGGGTTCGATCGAGCCCATATCCTCGATCGCGAAATCCGCGCAGCCATGTGCGTCGAGGTGACGACGCAGCGCGGCGAGCACCGTAGCGGGGTCCTGATCCGCAACGAGACGGAAATCGAGTCGGCACGCCGCGCGGCTCGGCAGGACGGTCTTGTGCCCGTCGCCCATCCAGCCCGTCGCGAAGCCCGCGATGTTGCACGTCGGGGTGAAGAGCAGCTGCTCCAGCGCCGCCGTGCCGCTGACGCCGCCGAGGAAGCGCGTCACACCGAGTTCGCGCTGCTGGGCCGCATCGTCCCAACCGGCCTGCGCTAATGATGCACGCTCGACCGGCGATATCGGGCGGATCGGGTCGTAGAAACCATCCAGTGTTACCCGTTCGTCGGCGTCCTTGAGGCCCGCCAGCGCCCAGACGAGCCGCCATGCCGGGTTCTCGACGATCCGCGCGCGGGCGGAGTGCAGGTCCTTGCTCGCACCCCGGACGCGGATCTCGACATAGAGGAGGCCGCTCGACCCGAAGCCAATCTGCGGCCGGTCGTCCGCCGCGAAGCCGCCGTCGAAGGAGAGCGCGGCGTCTGCGGCGAGCAGGTCCGTGTGTTGCGCGACGAAGGCGGGCAGGCTCGGGCTGCCGGATTCCTCCTCGCCATCGAAGAGGAACTTCAAATGGCAGGGCAGCGGCACACCGGCGCGCTGAAAAGCATCGACCGCCTTCAAGTGCGCGAGCAGGTTGCCTTTCGCGTCCGTCGTCCCCCGGCCATACATCACGCCATCGACGATCGCCGCCGCGAACGGCGGGTGAGTCCATTCGTCGAGCGGATCGGGCGGCTGCACATCGTAATGGTTGTAGATAACGAGTGTCGGGGCATCGGCGCGGGGCGCGCGGATCTCCCCATAAACGACCGGAAGGCCGTCCGTTTCCATCACCCGTGCATTCATGCCGAGGTCGCTCATCATCGCGACGAGCAGCGCCGCGCACTCGCGCACGCCGATATTCTGCGAGGAGATGCTCGGCTGGCGCACCACCCGCTGCAAGTCCGCGACGAAGCGCGCCTCGTTCTCATCAACTGCGCGATACACCGCGTCCAAATCAGCCATCTCTTCCTCCTTCTCGGTACCGTGAACGGAATGTTATCACATGCTACAATTCACCGCGATTGCGGGGAGCCCTCGGCGCATACGGCGAAGTGTACCCCGTAAGATGGTACTATCCGGCGAAGACTTCCCGATCCATCTTCGAGAGATACGCGCAGCAGGAAGGAGAGAGAAGGCTGTGGTCGAGTTTGAGGAGCAGGCGATCTACTATGTCGCGTTCTTCGTCATTTCGGGCATGTCTATCGAGGACGTAACCGCCTCGGCGCCCGAGGCGCTGGCTGCTCATCTGAAACGCTCGAAGGAGCTGCAGCAGCAAGGCAAACTCCTCATGGCGGGCGCCCTTCTGGACAACACGCCCGGTGAACCACTGATGACGATTGGCGTGTTCCCCTCGCGCGACGCCGCCGAAGCGTACGCCGCAGGGGATCCATTCGTGCTCAACGGCATGGTCACGAACTGGTATATCCGGGAGTGGGCAAATATCCTGGTCGAACCGAAGGCAACATAAATAATCACTGGCCGATCCCCTGCGCGCCGGGGCAGTCAACACGCTTCACCGCGATTGCGGGAGAGCCGATAGACTGTATCTTGGTTTGCTCTCTATCCCTGTGATTCATTATGCTCCGTGCCACGAAAGTGAGGAAACGATGCCACTGATGCAGCACCTGGAAGGCAACTATCACTTCCTGCCGCTGGGGACGGACCCGCGAATCACGACGAGCGCACCCTTCTCCGGCGGGGTGATCGCCAGTCCCGGCTACGAGATTGTCCATGCGACCTTCCAGAATCCTCTGCCGTACCACGAGGGTTTCGCGGCGGCGGAGCGGCATCTGAGCGCGCAAGGGCGGGCACGAACGGCGCTCTGTGCCGTCGAGTTGCGCTGCCCGGAACCCTACACGGTCAGCGGCTTCGGCGCGTTCAATCAGGAATACCGCGCCCTGTTGATGTCGTGGGGTGTCTTCGTCGCAGGGCAGAACCCGATTGGCCGCAGCAATGTCGCACCGGGCGTCAATGCGCCGACGGAAACGCTGCTCTACGCCTTCTCGTACAGCGTGCCGACGACGGAGGTGGGCAAGACCTTCGTCATCTCCGGCGCGCCGGAGAAGGCGGACGTGCGGCCGGGCGAAACATCGCCCGCCGCCTTGCAGGAGAAGACGGCCAGCGCGATGTTCGCGATGCAGGCGAGCCTCGCGGCGTTGGAGACGGACTGGGCCGCCGTGACCGCGCTCAATCTCTACACGCAGCACGATCTCCACGGATTTCTCCCGACGGAAATCCTCGCCGCGATGGGTCCGGCGGCGACGCACGGCGTCCACTGGTATTACAGCCGCCCGCCCGTTGTCGGGCTGGAAGTCGAGGTCGATATGCGCGGTATCCGGCAGGAACTGCGCCTCACCTAAGGCCGCCACCGGCTCAATGCTTCTGCGAACCACTTGCAAGGAGATGATCATGACCGACGTACAGGCACGGGTCCAGGCAATGCTCGATGATCTCGTGGGCCGCGAGGTCGAGCGCGGCGTGCAAGTAGCAGCCTATCGCAATGGCGAGATGATCGTCGATGCCTGGGCAGGCGTCGCGGACCCGGCCACGGGGAGGACGGTGGACGGCGAGACGCTCTTCACCGTCTTCTCGTCCACAAAGGGTGTCACGTCCACCGTCATCCATCTGCTTGCCGAGCGCGGCGCGCTCGATTATGACGACCCGATCGTCACGTATTGGCCGGAGTTCGGCGCGCACGGCAAGGAAGGGATCACCATTCGTCAGACGCTCACGCACACTGCCGGGATACCGCAGCGAGGCTCCGGCGGCGCCGCTGAGTATGATTGGGAGGGGATGTGTCGTGACATCGCTGCGTTGACGCCGGTCTGGGAGCCGGGGACGCGGATGGGCTATCACGCGGGCACCTTCGGCTGGATCCTCGGCGAGGTGGCGCGCCGAGCAGACGGGAGACCGATCGACCGGATCGTCGCGGAAGATGTCTGCCGACCACTCGGCATCACGTCGCTCTTCTTCGGCATCCCCGACGCGGTCGAGCCGCGCGTCGCGACGCTGGAGAACGACGTGTCGATTGATCGCGCGCCCGACGCGCCTGCGGATTCCCTGATCGCGCGGGCGATGCCGAACTCGAAGACCTACGCTATGCGTTTCAATCTCCCCGAGGTGCGCCGCGCGGTGCATCCGGCGGGCGGCGGTATCATGAACGCCCGCGCGCTGGCCCACCATTACGCGGCGCTGATCGGCGATGGCGTCGATGGCGTCCGACTCTTGTCGCCGGAGCGCGTTCGCCTCGCCACCGCGCTGCAGATCGAAGGGAAAGACGCGACGTTACAGCGCTTCGTCCGTCGGGCGCTCGGCTATATGCTCGGCACGCCCGGCTCAACGATGAGCAATCGCGTGACGGCCTTCGGGCACGCAGGGTACGGCGGCTCCATCGGCTTCGCCGACCCGGAGTATGGCTTGACCTTCGCGCTGGCGAAGAACCGCCTGGCGTTCAACCTACCGGGCACGGGCACGGTGGACAAGGTCGCGCAGACCGTGCGCGATGCCCTCGGCATTCCAGAAGCG
>JBPCMC010000458.1:0-7284 GCA_051002645.1 Thermomicrobiales bacterium | reverse complement strand
CCTCGGCATCGTCGCGGGCGCGCTGGTCGACCGCTGGGAGCGCCGTCTGACGATGGTCCTCTCGGACGTTGCCCGTGGTGTCGTCGTCCTGCTCATCCCGATACTCGACCATCTCGGCATCCTCCATGCGTACAGTTACGCGGTCGTCGCCTTCATGCTGACGACTGCGGGGCTCTTCTTCGACCCGGCCAAGAATGCGCTCGTGCCGACGCTCGTCGCGCGCGGTGCGCTCGCCCGCACGAACGCGCTGCTCGAATCGACGCGCCAGGTGCTCTTCGTCGCCGGGCCCGCCGTCGGCGGCGTGCTGATCGCGGTCGTCGGCATTGACGGCGTCTTTGTCGCGGACGGCGCGACCTTCTTCCTCTCCGCGCTGATCCTCTTCGGCGTGCCGCGCGCCCGGCCGGAGGATGCGCCGCGCCCGGCAGAGGAGGACGAGACAGGCGGCGAGGGGCTGGGGGCGTCGATCCGGCGCGGTCTGCGGTACATCCGCCACCACCGCCTGCTCCGGCTGATTATCGGCGTCGGCTCGGCGCTCAACTTCCTCCTCTCGCCGCTGCCGATCCTCATCCCGCTCTTCTTCACGCAGGTGCTGCACGCGAACGCATCGTCGTTCGGCGCGGCGATCTCGATCATCTTCGTCGGCTTCCTGATCGGCGCGGTGCTCGTCGGCGCGTTCGGATCGCGCATCGGCAAGGGATGGATGACCGTGATGGGCGTCGCGCTCGCCGGGGTGGCGACGGGCCTCTTCGCGCTCGGCCCGCCGGTGATCGTCGTGCTGCTCCTCGCCCTGCTTGGCGGCGTGGCGATTGGCGCGCTCAATGTCTGCGAATCTACTGTCATCCAGGAGAACGCGCCGGACGAGATGCGCGGGCGCGTTGTCGCCGTCTACGAGAGCGTCTCGCAGGGTGGACGGGCAATCGCCGTGGCGCTCTCCGGCGTGCTCGCGGATTTGGTCGGCGTCTCGGCGCTCTTTGTCGCGGTCGGCCTCCTCGTACTCATCTGCGGGGCCGCCCTCGCCCTCAGTCCGACCATCCGCGCGACGCAGTAACGAATGGGCGCGCTGGCGCGAAAGAGATCAGCAGGCAGATATTCATCATGGCCGTGCGGACGGCAATGGATTCGGTACGCCGCCGCCGCTGCCGGCCGGTCGTGCGCCGGGCAGCGGGCTGGGCGCTCCGCCGACGCTGCCGGTCGGCTGCGGCCCCGGCAGCGGAGCGATTGCCCCGAACGTGAATCCGCCGCTGACAACGACCGCCCCGCCATCTGGGTTCGTAACTGTCACATCGACCACACCGGCGGCATGGGCGGGCGTCTTCAAGGTAATTGTCGTCGTGCCCGTCACCACGATATTCGTCGCTGCATGACCACCGAAGTCGACGGCGACACCCGCCTGGAAGAGCGTGCCGGTGAGCGTCACGGTTGTGCCCCCTGCCGTCGAGCCGAACGACGGCGTGATGGCGCTCACGGTCGGGTTGGGCGTCGAGGGAATGGGAACACTCCACATCCCGCGGCCATAGGTGGCAGCGAAGAGCGTCGTCTGGGCGCCGTCCGTGAAGAGTTGGGTGATGCCAGCGTTCGGAAGCCCGCTCTGCAAGGCGCTCCACGACGCGCCGTTGTTCGTCGAGAGGAAGACGCCGATGTCCGTGCCGACGATGAGCGCCGGGCTGCCGCCGGTCGGGTAGGTGACGATCGAGGTCGCCGGCACATCGGGGAGCGCCCCTGTGCCCGTGCCCGAGATGTCCTGCCACGCGGCGCAGTTGACCGACTTCCAGACGTGATGGAGGCCGAAGTTGCCGAAGGTGGCGTAGGCGATGGTAGCGTCGTTCGCGTCCACCGCGACGCCGAGGATCGGTGCATTCGGCAGCCCGGACCCGCACGCGCTCCATGTCGCGGCGCCGGCCTGATGCCCATTCGTGCTGCGGTAGACCGCGCCGGTCTCGCCCGCGTACATCGTTGCGCTGCTCGCGGGCGCGATGGCGAGGGCGTGGACATTAAAGGAGCCATACGATGCCGCGAGCCATGATGTGCCGCCGTTCACCGACTCACAGCTGCCTCCGCCTCCCCCCCAGAGGAGATGATTCGCGTCGTGCGGGTCCATCACAAAGGCGTTGATGAATGTCCCCCGTTGAGCACACCCGTTGGATGGCGGATAGATGGACCGCCAACTGATCGCCTGGCCGGCGCTCGCGTTCGTCGTGACGTAGATGGCGCCACCCGGATACTCTGCGTAGATGTGATCCGGGTTCATGGGGTCGATAGCGGCGTAGCCCCCGTCCCCGCCGAGGATGCCGTTCCACCGCCCGAGCGATGCGCTTCCCGAGCGCGAGGTGCCGTTATCCTGCGCCCCCCCGACCACGACCGGGGTGGTCAGGTAGTTGCCTGCCGCCCCGCCGGCGTAGAAGGTCATCGTGGCGAGGTTCGTGTTTAGGCTGTTCCAGTTCGTGCCACCGTTCGCGCTCTTATAGATGCCGCCGTCGTTGGCGACGTAGAGATCGCCGGTGGCGCGGAACTTCCCGGCGTGCTGGTCTGGGTGGATCGGCCCGGAGCACGTGGGAGCACCGCTGCAATAGACGTCTGTCACCGCCGTCCAGGTCGTGCCGGCGTCCGTCGTCTTAACGATGTCGATCCCGCCGACGAAGACGGTATTCGGGTCCGTCGGATGCACCGCGATGAAGATGTCATAGTATCCCTGACCACCGTTCTGGTCATTGAACGGGTCGGGAGAGGGCCGCGTGGTGGTGGTCCAGGTCGCGCCGCCATCGGTGGATTTGAAGATGCCGAGCAACACCCCGGCCGTGGTGATCGAGGTGATGACGGTATAGAGGGTGCTCGGCGCGCTCGGGCTGATGGTCAGTTGGGTGCGTCCCCAGTAGTACGCCTCCGGCATCGGCGCGGCGCCCGAAATCAGGGCGAACTGCCCGCCACCGACGGACTTGTAGATGCCGGCATAGAAGCTATACCGGAAGTCGCTGGCGACGGCGTAGACCGTGGTGGGAGTGCTCGGATCGAGTTGGACATCCGTGAAACGCGCGCCCGACGGTACGGTGGGCACGGTGACGGCCGCCCACGTCGCGCCGGTCGTCGCCGCCCAGACGGTCTGGCCGCTGGCCGCCATCGCGCCGATCCCCAGCGAGAGGTAGCCGAATGTGCTGAGGCCGAGTTGCGCCCACGTCGCGCCGCCGTCCGTGGACTTGAGCACGCCCGCGCCGTTATAAATCAAGCCAGTGTTGTCGTTATGGCCGGCGGTCACGTCGACCAAGTTCGCCTCGCCCGTGCCTGCGTAGATGATGTTCGGGTCGGCGGGATCGATAACGAGGGAGCCGCTTAGAGAGCGATGCCTGCCCATCGGTCAGCGGCGTCCAGGAGGCGCCGTTATCCACGCTCTTCCACACCCCGCCGCCCGCCGTGCCGAGATAGATCGTCCCGGCGGGCGCGATGGCGATCGCCGTGGCCCGGCCGGATACGTCGCCAAATCGGTAGTCACGGCTCGGATTCAACGTGCTCGTGTCCTCCGGCGCGGGTCCGAGCGACTGCCAGGCGCCGGTCGGCGGTCGCAGGCTGTCCGGTGCGATCCCGGCGGCGCCCTTCGCTCGCGGTGTGCCGGGGAGGGACTTCGCGGCCGGCAGTCTCTTCGCCTCGTTGAGGGCGTCGAGGCGGGCCCGCGAGGGGGCCGTCCCATTCGGCACCTGACGGACGGCGCGGTAGGCATCCCACTCAGCGAGATGGTTGCCGGGCTTCGGGTGATCGTCCGCACCGGCGTTCGTCGGCTGCGGTTCCGCAGGGGATGCCGCAAGCGCCGCACCGCTTGCCGGCGATGCGAGCAGTGCGCTGAGGCAAATCGCGCAGACCGCCATGAATCGCCACATTGGGCAGCTACGCCCGTATCGCTTTCCCATCCTGGCCCCCATGTATTGTCCATTTACCTCATCGCACTCTACACGACAATCGGCTCCCCCGCAATCCGTTCGCGGGCGTCTGAGGATGGCCGCAAGCGGAAATCGCCCGCCGTCTTGCACTTGCAGGACGTTGCGCCATCGACTATCCTCCCGCGTGATGGACAGGATTCCTCGCATCACAAGTGATCCGATGGCGGCGACGGCGCAACCTCGGGGCGGAGTGCGGTGATCGCCGATCGAAGAAGGAGCGTGCTGCGGCAGAGATCGTACGGTTCTGTTCGTGTCATCGGCCTTTTTGCCAGGGAGTCGTTCACGAGAAGGGAAGAGGAGAAACCTATGCGCAAGACAGTAGCAACCACCCCGGTATCCCGCCGCGCGCTGCTCGGCGGGATGGCAGCGACCGCGAGCGCCGCGATTCTCGCCGCGTGCGGCGGCAGCGCCGCCACTGACACCCCGAGGGCGGCCGCGACGACGGCGAGCACCGCCGCGACCAGCGCGGCCCCGACCGTCAACGCGGCGGCGACGCGCATCGGTAGCGCGGTCTCCAATGTGGCGCCGACGATTGCCAGCGCGGCGACCGCCGCCGCGCCGACCGTCAATGCCGCTTCAACGGCCGTGATTGGGGCGGCGACGAGCGCGGCGCCGACCGTCAATGCAGCGGCTTCCAGCATCGCGCCGACCGTGAGCGCCGCAGGGACGACGGTGGCGGGCAGCGCGGTTGCCGCCAGCCCGTACACGGGCAAGAAACTGAACGTCGCGTACGTCCCGAACGGCAACCTGGGCGACAAGTCATTCTTCGATTCCGGCCAGCGCGGTATGGACCGGGCGAAGGCCGAGCTCGGCATGACGGTGAAGACCATCGAGCTGGGAAACGACCAGAACAAATGGGGGCCGGGTCTCGCCGATGCCGCCTCGCAGAATTACGACGTCGTCATCTGCGGCACCTTCGACATGGAGCAATACATCAGCGAGACCGCCGCGAAAGCGACGACCAAGAAGTTCATCTTCTTCGATGACAGCGTGGACTACACCAAAGGCTTCACGAACGTCTACTCGGTCATGTTCAAGCAAAATGAGGGCTCGTATCTCGCGGGCTTCATGGCCGGTCTGCTCGTCCAGAGTACTGACGCGAATGTCGTCAAGGGGACGGGCGGCGGCAAGAAAGTCGGCTTCCTCGGCGGTTCGAGCATCCCGGTCATCAATGACTTCCTCGCCGGTTGGAAGCAGGGCGCCAAAGACGCCGGTCTGAAGGATGCCGACATCCTCGTCTCCTACATCGAGGGGCAGACGCCCTTTGCCGACCCGGCGAAGGGCAAGGAACTGACGCTCGCCATGTATAGCCAGGGCGCGGGCATCGCCTTCAATGTCGCGGGCTCCTCCGGCCTCGGTCTGCTCGATGCCGGTGGGCAGGCAAAGCGGTTCACCATCGGTGTGGATTCGGACCAGTACACAATCCTCAAGGATTCCAAGCCGGACCAGGCGCAATGGATCGTCACCTCGATGCAGAAGCGCGTCGATAACGCTCTCTACCGCGCGCTGCGGATGGCGGGAGACGGCACCCTGAAGTACGGCGCGCCCGAGTCGCTCGGCCTCACCACGGGCGGCGTCGAACTGGCAGACAACGAAAATTACAAGAAACTCGTCCCCCAGGACATCCGGGCCAAGGTCGCCGCCAAGTCGAAAGACGTTGCAAGCGGCGCGATCAAAGTCGATACGGCGATTAAATAAGGGGAACCTCACCCCCCGACCCCCTCTCCATTGCGATGGAGAGGGGGAGCAATGCGGGGAAGGCAAATATTTGTCGTAAGTCATGACCCTTCACATGAGACACCCCTCTCCATCGCAATGGAGAGGGGCAGGGGTGAGGTTCTCCCATGTCCTTCGTTCTCGAAGCGCGCGGGATCACGAAGCGGTACCCGAACGGGGTGCTCGCGAACGACCATGTCGATCTACAGGTGCGGCAGGGCGAGATTCACGCGCTCGTCGGGGAGAATGGCGCGGGCAAGACGACGCTGATGAAGGCGCTCTACGGGTTGGAGCAGCCGGATAGCGGGCAGATCCTGCTCAACGGGAAGCCTATTACGATCCCGAACCCGGACGCGGCGATCCGCCACGGCATCGGCATGGTGCATCAGCACTTCATGCTCATCCCCTCCCTGACCATCGCCGAGAACATCATCCTCGGCCGCGAGCCGACGAAGCGAGGCGTGATCTCGCGGAGCGATGCCGTGCGCATCACGCGGGAGTTGAGCGAGCAGTACGGCCTCCGGGTGGACCCGGAGGCGCGCGTCGATGTCATTCCGGTGGGGGAGCGGCAGCGCGTCGAAATCCTCAAGACCCTTTATCGGGGCGCGGAAATCCTCATCCTCGACGAACCGACCGCTGTGCTGACGCCGCAGGAGACGACCGACCTCTTCCGCGCCGTCCGCTCGCTCGTCTCGCAGGGTAAGACGGTCATCTTCATCACGCACAAACTGCGCGAGGTGAAGGAGATTTCCGACACCGTCACCGTTATGCGGCGCGGCAAGGTCGTCGGCGATGTGCAGACGGTGGACGTGACGCGCGAGGAGATCGCCCGGATGATGGTCGGGCGCGACATGCTCGACCGCACGCGCAAGGAAGCGGCGGCGCGCGGCCCGCTCGTCCTGGAGGCGACCGACCTCAACTACGTCACGCCGGACGGCAAACGCGCCCTCGCGGACGTCTCGCTCCAGGCGTATGCCGGGGAAATCCTCGGCATCGCGGGCGTCGAGGGGAACGGGCAGACCGAACTCGTCGAAGTGCTCGCCGGTTTGACGCCCCTTGCCGCCGGGACGATCACCGTCAACGGTAAGGACGTCACCGGCCTCGGCGCGCGCGGGACGCGCGAGGCGGGTGTGTCACATATCCCGGAAGACCGGCTCGAACTTGGTTTAGCGGCAGATGCGAGTATCGAGGAGAATCTCATCATCGATCGCTATTACCGCGCGCCGTTTTCCCGCGCCGGGTTCATCAACCTGCGGGCGGAGGCGGAGAATGCGCGCGAGGCAATAGAAAACTTCGATATTCGCACGCCGGACGCGAAAGTGACGGCGCGCAGCCTCTCCGGCGGTAATATGCAGAAATTGGTCGTCGCGCGCGAGCTCTCCGCGCACCCGAAACTGCTCCTCGCCGCCCAACCGACGCGCGGCATCGATATCGGCGCGACCGAACTCGTCCATCGCCAACTGGTCGCCGCGCGGGATGCGGGCGCCGCCGTCGTGCTCGTCTCGGCGGACCTCGGCGAGGTGCGCTCCCTTTCCGACCGGCTCGCCGTCATGTATAACGGCGAGATCGTCGCCATCTTCACCGATGTCCCGTCCGTCAGCGAGGAAGAGTTGGGCTATTACATGCTCGGCGTCAAGCGGCA
>JBPCMC010000457.1:0-10168 GCA_051002645.1 Thermomicrobiales bacterium | reverse complement strand
TCATCGGCGATGGGCTGCGGGACGCCTTGGACCCCCGCAAGACCCAGGGGTAGTCTCCCGATCCAACCACACCGACCACGAAGCCACAACGCAGACGCAGACACGCGGCCCCCTCCGGGCCGCGTTTCTCTGTCCCTATCAACTGGTTGAAAACACTATGGATGAATCTTCTCACCGTTGGCGAGCATGGCAATGAATGTCGCGATCCGCGCGGCGCGTGTTTCGGTTCGTTTGGCGGTGTGAATCCTAAAGAGGATCGCGTACCGATTGGCGCTGTCCAGCGAATCGAAGAACTGCCTCGCCTTCGGATTCCCGGCCAATGCACTCTCGAAATCGTCGGGGATCGTGCTGGTACGTTGCGACGCATACGCCGCTTCCCAGCGGCCGTCGCTCTGCGCGAGATCGACCTGACGCAGTCCCGCCGGCTGCATTCTGCCTGCCGCGATCAGCGCGATGGCTTTATCGCGATTGACCCGTGACCAGATGCTCTTCGCGCGACGCGGCGTGAACCGTTGCAGCCAGTACCCGGCATCGAACGCCGCCTTTTGCCCGTCAATCCATCCGTAACAGAGGGCGCCCTCCAGGGCTTCCGCGTATGTCACCGAACGGACGCCTGCCCCTTTCTTGGCGATTTTGAGCCAGATGCCCGCTAGATCGGCATGATGCTCTTCGAGCCACGCCTCCCACTCGCCTTGGGTCTCAAAGGTCATGACCGGCAAATCATCGGCACTCTTCATGTCAGCAGTATACGCAATCAGGATCGCATCTGTCGCAGCCCCATGAGCCGCCTATTTCTTCGCGTCATAGGCGAGCGTGGCCTGAAGCATCTGCTTCGCCATCGGAGCGGCGACGGTCGAGCCCTCGCCCCCGTTCTCGACGAGGACGGCGATGGCGTATGAGGTCGTCTTACCCGGCGCGTAGCCGATGTACCAGGCGTGCGGCGGCGCGTTCGGCACTTCGGCGGTGCCGGTTTTGCCACCGGACTTCACACCGGGGATTGCCGCCGTATTCGCGTAGCCGTTCGCGACCGAGTTTTCCATGATCGCGCGCATCTGCACGGCGGTCTCGGCGCGGATCGGCTCCTTCCAGACGGTGGGTGTATGCTGGCTGGCGATCGTGCCGTCCGGGCGGCGCACCGCCGAGACGAGATACGGCGTCATCTCCTTGCCGTCGTTCGCCATGCAGGCGGCGACGAGCGCCATCTGGAGCGGCGTCGCGAGCAACTGCCCCTGCCCGAACGCCGTCTCGGCAACCGCCGGTCCGCTCTGCAGGAAGTTCGGCGTGTCGCTCACGCGGCTGGGGTTCGTGCCGAGGTCGAAGGGTATCTCCTCACCGAACCCGAACCGCTTGGCGTAGTCGTCCAGCGTTTGCCCGCCGAGCGTCTGCGCGCCGACCTGCGCGAAGACGACATTGAGCGACCATTGATACCCTTCGGAGAGCGTCCACGATTGCTGCGCCTCATGCCCCTTCGGGATGTTCTGCTCCCGCAACTGGAACCCTTCGATGTTGTAGAACCCTCGGTCTTCGTATTTCGTGTCCGGCCGCGCCTTGCCGGTGTCGATGGCGGCGGCGGCGGTGACCGTCTTGAAGATCGAGCCGGGCGTATACAGCCCCTGCGTTGGCCGGAGGACGAACGGGGAGGTCGGGTCGTTCCGCAGCGTATCCCAGTAGGTCGCCGGGGTATTGCCGGGCGCGGCGGCGAGGCCCGCCGGATCGAGGTGTGGGTTGGAGACCATCGCCAGCACCGCGCCCGTCTTCGCGTCGAGCAGGACAATCGAGCCGTTGCGCCCGCCGAGGACGTTCGTCGCAGTCTGCTGGAGTGACGCATTGAGCGTCAGCAGCAGGTCGTTCCCCTGTGCGGGCTGGTGCAGCAGCGACCATTCCAACTGCTTCGCGGGGTCGGCATCGCTCCGTCCGCTCAGTTCGGCATTGTACGCCGCCTCCAGATTGCTCGTGCCGTAGCGTACGGGATTGTAGTAGCCGGCGAGATAATCCGCGTCGGGCATCAGGTAGGTGCGCCGCACCGATTTGTCCGGTTGAACTTCGCGCCCGACGATCTTCACGCCGTCCGAGGAGTAGATTTCGCCACGTAGCGCCGCCAGTTGCGCGTCCAGCAGCCGGGGATTGCGCACCGCACCGAGCGAGGTCTGCTCCGTACGGATCTGCGTCGCGCCGGAGTTGACAACCTGCGCGCGCACCAGTTGCATACTGAGGAGGATAAAGAGCGCGAGCAGAATATGAGCGACCTTCTGCGCCGTCCGATTGAAGAGCGGTTCGTCGGGCCGCGCCCCGCGCCAGAGGGCGACCGCCAGGAAGGGCAACGTGGCGCCCATACAGATCAGCCAGATATGGTCACTCTTGGCGATGATGCCGATGGCGACAATGCCCGCAACCGCCAGCGCCGCGACGAATCGCACCATAGCCCGCATCCCGCGCGTCATGTCGGCACCCCCGGAATCGCAACTGCCCGGCCCGGACGCATCCCCGAGATCGCGAGCAACATGCCGACAATAATGAAGTTCGAGAGCAACGAGCTGCCGCCATACGAGATGAACGGCAGCGTGATGCCGGTGAGCGGGAATAACCCGACCGTCCCGCCGATGATGATGAATGCCTGTAAGCCGAGCACCGCCGTCAGGCCCGCCGCGAGATAGCGGCTGAAGTCGTCCACCGCGTCGAGCGCGATGCGCACGCCGCGATAGACGAAGAAGAGATAGAAGACGAGCAGCGCCATCGTGCCGAGCAGTCCCAACTCCTCCCCAATGGCGGAAAAGACGAAGTCGGTCTGCACGAGCGGGATGTTCGTCGGGTCGCCGAGACCGAGGCCCGATCCGAAGATACCGCCGGACGCCAGCGCGTACTGCGATTGGACGAGTTGCGCGCCCGTCCCCTGCCCGCGCGACCACGGATCGAGCCAGATCTGCACGCGCACCTGCACATGCGGGAAGATGCGGTAGAGGACGTATGCACCAATCGCGAAGGCGATCAGGCCGCCGATCACGTAACTGATCTTGCCGTTCGCGAGATAGAGCATGGCAAGGAAGACGCCGAAAATCAGCAGCCCCTGGCCGAGGTCCTTCTCGACGACGACGATCATCAGCGAGAGGCCCCACAAGGCGATCATCGGCAGCATGTAGGGCAGCGGCGGCAGGCGCACGCGGCCAATCGCATACGGGGCGTTGAGCAGTTCGCGCTTTTCGCTCAGATAGGCGGCGAAGAAGATGACGAGGATGATCTTGAGCATCTCAGCGGGCTGGAAATAGAAGAACTTCAGATTGAACCAGAGCCGTGCCCCGTTAATCTCCACGCCGAAGACCATCACGGCGGCGGTGAGGGCAATGCCGACGAGCGCCCACGAGTATTTGTAGTCCCGCAAGAGGCGCAGGTGTTGCCGCTTCATGCCGACGGCGATGCCCGTCATCAAGACAAGCGCGACGAGCAGATAGATCAGTTGCTTCTCCGCGAGGTGCGCGCTCGGCGCGACGGCCGGCCCGAGGCGTTGGATCATCAGGAAGCCGAGGCTCGCCAGCGCCGCCGTGATCGGGAAGAGCATTTCGTCCCCCGCGAATCCGACGGCGGAGAAGAAGATCGAGACGACGTAGAAGGCGAAGACGACCGTCAGCCCGACGCTCATATCCTGCCACCCCCACCGCGCGACGCCGGTGCGCACGGTGACGAGGATGAGCAGGCCGATCACCGCACAGACGGCCGGCAGGAAGAGCAGTTGCATTTCCGCGCGGCGAACACGACCGGAGAGTGTAGTCACGAATGATGCCCCCGACCGGCGTCAGCGCGCCGGTAGATACTTCTCAACGAGGATGCCGAGTCGCTCGCGCACCGCATCCGGGATCACCGATGGATCGGTCATCAATGCGCCACGCAGCGCATTGTTGCACATATCGTTCCCGTCGAGGTCGATGCGCGGCACGACCCGGCGGATCACCTCCTGCGCGGTCGCGACGTTGCGCATCAAATTCTGCACCACGAGTTCGACGCTGACATCCTCTTCGCTCTCGTGCCACACATCGTAATCGGTGGCGAGCGCGAGAATGGCATAGCACATCTCCGCCTCCCGCGCCAGTTGCGCCTCGGGCATCGCCGTCATGCCGATGATGTCGAGACCCCATTGCCGGTAGAGCCGCGACTCCGCCTTCGTGCTGAAGCGCGGCCCCTCGATGCAGATGTACGTCCCGTCCGTATGCACTGTCGCGCCTGCCTCCTGCGCGGCGTCGATCAGCAAGCGCCGCAGGGAGTCGCAGAAAGGCTCCGCAAGGGATATGTGGCCGACGAGTCCTTCTCGGTCGAAGAATGTGCGTGTGCGGCTCGTCGTGCGGTCAACGATCTGGTCCGGCACGACGAGATGGAGCGGCGCGGTCTCCTCCCGCAGGCTGCCGACCGCCGAGACGGAAATGACCGCGCGGACGCCGAGACTTTTGAGTGCATAGAAGTTCGCCCGCGCGGGCACCAGTGTCGGCGGGAGGCGATGCCCGACGCCATGACGCGGCAGGAAGGCCACGCGCCGCCCCGCCAGCGTACCCACGGTGATTGCGTCGCTCGGGCTGCCGAATGGCGTCTCCACCACGCATTGCGTTGTCTCGGTCAGATCGGGCATCCGGTAGAGGCCGCTGCCGCCGATCACCGCGATGCGAATATCGTCCGCCATCATCGTTCCTCCGTCCGCGCCCGGCGAGAGCGTAGCCGTGCCGGGGCGCGGTGTCAACGCGGGGCGCTGTGATACACTACCGCGATGGAAAACCGCGTCAATCCCTTCGATGACCGCCCGGATTATGCCGTCACCTGCGACATCTGCGGCGCGGCGATTGCAATGGGGGCCGACTACGTCAATATCGCCGCCGAGGATGAAACCGGCGCCATCATTGGCACGCTCGTCGCCCACCCACACTGCGCCGAGCATCTCGACCGGGAGGAGATCGCCGCGCTCGTCGGCGCGACCGTCGGCAGCGACAGTGACGCGCTGGAGACGGTGTTGCCCCTTGAACGGTGCTGCTTGTGCGGCGAACGGATCGATGATCACGATTACATCAACCTGATCGAGCCGATGCATCCGGGCCGCGTAGACGGGCCGCTCGTGGCGACGACCTTCCATATGTCGTGCTATCGGGACGATCCCGATGGCGTGCAGCAGGCGCTCGATGATGAAGTGATGCAACAACGGACGCGGCGCGAGCAGTGAGCACGATTGTTGATTCAAGGTTTCTTACACATTGGCCGTTTGTTGGTGGCACGGGTTTGCAACTCGTGAGTTGGCAGGTTACAAACTTGCTCCACCCCAGTTCGGAAGGGGAGACGGGATCATGGCGACAGCGGTAAATGTGCGCGATGAGGTGGCCGAATGGGAACCGGAGTTGGTCGCCACGCGGCGCGACCTCCATATGCACCCGGAGACCGGATTCGATGTCGAGCGGACGGCGGGCATCGTCGCCGACCGGCTGCGCGCGCTCGATCTCGACGCGGTGGTTACGGGCATCGGCAAGACGGGCGTCAAGGGCGTCTTGAAGGGCGGCAGGCCGGGCAAGACCCTGCTCATCCGCGCGGACATGGACGCGCTGCCGATTGAGGAGGAGACCGGACTGGAGTTCCGCTCGCAAAACGCCGGTAAGATGCACGCCTGCGGCCATGACGGGCATACCTCCATCCTGCTCACGACCGCCCGCATCCTGGCGCGGCGGCGTGACGAGGTTCCCGGCACGATTGTCTTCTGCTTCCAGCCCGCCGAGGAGGGCGGCGGCGGCGCGCGGGCGATGATGGCGGACGGCATCATGGAGAATCCGACCGTCGATGCGTCCATCGGCCTCCATCTCTGGCAAGGCTTTCCATTGAACGATGTAGTGGTCGTTACCGGGCCGACGATGTCCGGCGTCAATGGCTTCCGTGTCACCGTACAGGGCAAGGGCGGCCACGGCGCAGAGCCGCACACAACCGTGGACGCGCTCCTCGTCGCCGCGACGATTGTCACCAACCTGCAGGTGCTCAATAGTCGAGAGGTCAGCCCGTTACAGTCCGTCGTCGTCACGACGGGCACGTTCCACGCGGGCGGTACCGCCGGCAATATCATCGCCGACACCGCGACCTTCAGCGGCACGGTGCGGTTTTTCGATCAAGAAGTTGGGGCGTTCGTCCAGGAGCGTTTCCCGCAACTCGTGGAGAGCATCGCGGGCGCCTTCCGCGCGACGGCCACGGTGGACTACCGCGCGGGCGGCAAGCCGGTGATGAACGATCCGCACATGGCTGACATCGTCCGCGCCGCCGCTGCGGAAGTGGTCGGGGCGGAGCATATCAAGCCTGGGCCACCGCTGATGCCGAGCGAAGATTACTCGGAGTTCACCTCGTGCGTCCCCTCGTGCTATTACTTCGTCGGCACGAACAATCCTGAAGCGGGGAAGATCTGGGGCCATCATCACCCGAAGTTCGACTTCGACGAGCGCGCCCTCTCGATCAGCGTCGAGATCATGGTCGGCGCTGCGCTCCGCTATCTTAATGAGAACGCGGGCTAAACAGTCTTGGGATTCGTTTCATAACCGCCAAGACGCCAAGGACGCCAAGAAAACGCAAAGAGAATCCTGTATTTCCTCTCCCGCTTGGCTTCCTGGGCGTCTTGGCAGTTCATTGATTTCAGCGCATAAGGAGCCTTCGGGATGGCGCATAGGCACGCGCGATTGATCGACTTCCACAGCCATTACTACGACCCGTCGTGGATGCCTGCCGCGACGCCGAGCGGGTTCAGCGCAGCGTTCCGGCGTGCGCAGGCGCTCCTGACCGATATTGACGCGCAACTGGCAGCAATGGACGCCGCCGGTGTCGATATGAAGGTGCTCAGCGCCCCACTCAGCACGCTCGTCGGTCCGGGCGAGGAGCCGCCGGTCGCGCTGACCGCGCGTATCAACGACCGCTTCGCGGCACTGATCGCCGCGCACCCCGACCGCCTGCTCGGACTGGCGTCGGTCGATCCATTCGGCGGTGAGGAAGCGGCGCAGGAGTTGGAACGCGCGGTCATAACGCTCGGGCTCGGCGGCGCCTGTCTGGATTGCGCACGCGGCGACCGGTTCCTCGATGACCCGGCGGCGCGGCCTGTGCTCGAAGCCGCCGCGCGACTCGGCGTGCCCCTCTTCGTGCATCCCGTCAGTCCGCGTGGCTACACAGAGCATCTCGCGCCGCTCGGACAGGTCGGCATCCTGATGGCGCGCGGCGCAGAGGCAGCCGCCAGTGTGCTTGCGCTCATCCGCAACGGGGCGCTTGCGGCGCTGCCGGAACTGAAGATCGTCATCCCGATGATGTCCGCGTCGATCCTGCTCTTCGCGGGGATGCTCGACCACGAGGGCGGGCGCGAGCAACCGCCTGCGCCGCCGCCGAGCGCGCTCATGCAACGTCTCTTTATCGATACGATGGGCTTCGATCTGCACACCATCCGCTTTGCGGTCGAGACGGTCGGCGCCAGTCATCTGCTCGTCGGCAGCGACTGGCCGATCACCCCGATCGCGGCCCGTGGCCGGGTCGAGGCGGCGCTCGACGCGGCCGGCGTGCAGGGCAATGAGCGGACCGCCGTGCTCGGTGGGAACGCGCTGACGCTGCTCTCGCGCCGATAATGCGCGTGCAAAGAATGAAAAATAGCCGCGCATTGCCCGAAAAAGGTTGTGCCAGCAGCAAAACTATGCGATAATGAGCGAGTTGCGGGCGGTTCGCCGCGTGCATCGGTTCGTTCCGTATCGCTTTCGCCACCGCGACCCCAACCGTCGCGGGCAGACAGTCAGGATGTATGCGCTCGTATTTCCATCACAGTTCAGCCTCACGTTCCTCCGCCCCACGGCGCATGACCTCCCGTTCCCTCAGTCCGTCCTCCCGGAACATTTCCGCCACCCGTTCTCGCGCCGAACACGCCGAGATCGCGCGCGCCTCCGCCGCCTGGGAGCATGAGGTCGCCGCCGGTTTGCGGGCATTTATCGGCCAGACGATCCCTCTGCTCACCGCGAATGAGCACCTCAACGTCTCGCACGCGCTCAATCTGGCGGAGGATGAGACATTCGCCGGTTGGTACAACTGGCGCGGAATCACTAACCCGGACATGGTGCTGCTCGGCACGCTCATCGGTGGGCCGGACAACGGCGCGTCCGCTGCCATCGCCGTGGACGCGAAACTCTCCGCCCGCTCCAGCAAGACGCAAGTGCTCACCGAGACGCTGGCGCTGCTGCTCGAACCGTTCCAGCCGTTGACCAACCTCGTTGACTCGCTGCTCGGCGACGGCGCGAGTGAGCGGCTCGTGCTGCGCAACGGCTTCCATGTCGTGCGCGGCGTCGCGACGACGATCGGCACCGCCGCGAAGTCTACCCGCGCGCTGCTTGACCCGGAGTTCGCCGCCGAATTCGCGGCCTCCCGCCCGGTGCCGCTCCGCACCCATGCACCTCGAGCGCCACGCGAACCGGAACGCCTCGCCGTCGCGCTGCGCGCACCACGCCCGCGACCGACCGCAGCCGTATCGGTCATTGCGCCCCCGCCCGCGAACCATGCCGCGCTACTCGCGGAAGCCGTCTGGTCGCTCGACCGGCTCGGTATGGCGGGCACGGAGATGCCGGAGCCGAAAGGGGTCTACCGCATCGATGACGTGCTGGCGCTCGATGATCGGGACGACGCGCCCGCTGAGGTGATAATCCTCGGCACGCACGGCGGCGAGCGCATCGCGCAGGTCATCGTCCTCGGACCGAAGCGGCCTTTCCCGGACGATGAGTCGGTGCGCTCCTACCTCGCGACGCTCCCTGGACCGATTGCCAGCGCGCGCTATCGCATCGCGCCCGCCTTCCGCGTGGTCGCCGGGAAGACCGACACGATGGCCGTCCTCGGTACCCGCCGCTCGGTCGTGCTGCCCGTCTGATCGAGCCAGTCTCGCATTTGCCCCCTGTAGCGTCCGAGATGGTTGCGGCATGATGCGACGGAGACAACGCCGATGGCTGCAAACAACGTGTCTCCCGCCGAAACCATCGAACGCGCCCGCGCGCTCCATGCCGCGAGCATCGTGATCGACGCGCATTCCGATATTCTCATGGGCCTGACCGATGGCACGGCGGATTGGGATGACGGACCGCCCACATCGCCGACCGACAGCGGGTGCAATGGCCAGGTCTCGCTCCGACTCTTGCGCGCGGGCGGCGTGACGGCTCAGGTCTTCGCCATTTTCACCGCGCCCTTCGGGATCGACTACCGCGTCGTGCGGCCCGAGTATGCAGGCACGACCCAGCCCCGCGCGCTGGCGATGGCCGCGACCTTCCACGAGGCGCTGCATCGCTATCCCGACCGTCTCCGGCTTGCCACGACAGCGGCAGACATCCGGCGCGCGAAAGCGGATGGCGTGACGGCGGGTATCCTCGCCTTCGAGGGGTTGGACCCAATCGGCCACGACCTCCGGCTCTTGCGCCTCTTCCGCTCGCTCGGTGTGACCATCGCGTCGCTGACCTGGAGCAATCGCAACCCGTTCGCGGACGGCTCCTCGACGGCGGCGCGACCGGGTGGCCTTACGCGCCTCGGCGAGGAAGCAATCGCCGAACTCGAACGCCTGCGCATCCTCATCGACCTCGCCCATCTCGGCCCGACCGCGACGGAGGAAGTGCTGGAGCGCGCGACGCAGCCGCTCTTCCTCTCCCACACGCGCCTGATGGATGACCAGGGCCGTGGCGCGAGCGCGACAACCCTGCGCCGCCTCGCCGAGGGCGGTGGCGTTGCCTGTGCGATCTTCTATGGCATCCCGACCGTCGATGCCCTCGTTGACTTGCTCGAACGGCTGATGGATGCCTGCGGCCCGCACGGTGTCGGTCTCGGCGCGGACTTCTACGGCACCCGCCATGCGCCCGCCGAAGTCCCCACGGTCGCCGACTTCCCCCGGATCACCGAGGCGCTCCTGCGGCGCGGCCATGCCGATGCCACCGTGCGTGGTATCCTCGGCGAGAATGTGCTACGACTGTACGAGCGCGTCGTCGGCTGATGATTCCGCCACGGTACACGAAGCGAGAAGGAGCGATGCTATGTCCCAACGGAAGGTACTGGTCACGGGCGCGACGGGGTATGTCGCGAGCCGGATGATGCCCGCCTTGCGGGAGCGGTATGACCTCACGCTGATCGATGTGCGCGCGACGCGCGGCGACGGCACGGCTGTCGAGGGCGC
>JBPCMC010000456.1:0-2715 GCA_051002645.1 Thermomicrobiales bacterium | reverse complement strand
GTTTCATGACGGCCCAACTCGGTCACGCGCCGATGATCGCCGTCGCGTCATGGCTCCCCGCCGTCCTCGCCGCGCTCTATCGCGCGCGGTCGGGCAGCATCGGCTGGACGGTGCTCGCCGGGCTTGGTCTGACGATGGCGATACTCGCCGGGCATCCGCAGGTCTTGCTCTATCTCCTCACGGCGGCGATTGCGTATGGCATCTATCTCGCATGGGCAGATCGCCCCGCCCGCGTCTTCGTCGAGCGACCGTACGAAAGCGCGCGGCTGGAACGCTGGCCCGCCTGGTCGCGCGATCCGCTGGTACGGTACGGGTTCGCCGCCGTGGTGCGGCTCGGGATCATGCTCGTTGTCGCGGTCGGGTTGGCCGCGCCGCTCCTGCTCCCGGCGGAGCAGCTCTCGCGCCGGTCGGTGCGGGCGGGCATCGGCTATGACAATGCGACACAGTTCAGCGTGCAGCCGGTCGCGCTGCTCCAACTGATCCTGCCGAAGGTCTTTGGCGATAATCCGACGAATTATTGGAGCGCGTTCGCGAGTGGCGAGATCTGGGGCTATGCGGGCGTCGTGACGCTGGCGCTCGCCGTCGTCGGCGTGCTATGGCGCGCCCGCGCCGCGCAGGGGCATCGCCTCTTCTTCGTCGCGCTCGGTGGTGTCGCGCTGCTCACCGCGCTCGGCCCATTTACGCCGCTGCACGGCTGGCTCTATGGTTTCGTGCCGGGCTACGACCGCGTGCGCGCGGCGGGGCGACTGCTGCTCCTCTACGATTTCGCGGTAGCCATCCTTGCCGCGTACGGGCTCGATGCCTTGCTGGATTGGATCAAGGCGCGGCAGGGTATCGTGCCGGAGTTCGGCGCGCTGCTCCGTCAAATGCGGCGCGGCCTCGGCCTGATCGTCGCGGTACTGGCCCTCGGGATCATCCCGCTTTTCTACGGCCTCATCCTTCGACAGGACGACCCGGTCAATCGCCCGGTGATCGCGGTCGATGGCCTCAACCTCCTGCTCATCATCCTGATCGGCACGCTCGCGCTGCTTTGGGCGGTCGAGCGGCGCGGCATCGGTGGTCGTGCGATCGCGACGTTCGCGACGTTGCTCATCATCTTCGATCTCTTCAGCGCGACCGCCGGATTCAATCCGACGACGGACAATCTGCTCGCGGGCTTCCAACAACCGGCGGCACGGCAGGAATTGCGCGCCCGTACCGCGACATCGCCGCCCTTCCGCGTCGATACGGACGACATCTCGGATCGCTGGCAGCCGTCGGTGGCGGCGATTGACGGCGTGGACAGCGTCTCGGGTGCGTACAATCCTCTGCAACTGGCGGATTACGCGACCCTCCGCGAGCGGGCGCAGAGCAGCCGCTCCAGTGCGTTGTACGGGCTGCTCAATGTCGCGTACGTCGGCCTCCCGGCGGAGAAGCCCGCGCCCGCTGACTGGCAGAAGGCATTCGCCGGGGACAAGGTGGCCTTCTACCAACCCAGCCGCCCGCCATTGCCGCGTGCCTTCGTCGTCGGCACGGCCGAGTCGGCGCCGAATCCCGGCGCCGCCTTCGACCGGATCAAGGCGCCGGAATTCGACCCCGCGAAACTTGTCTACATCCAGGGTGCGGTCGAGGCGGCGAACGCCGACACCGGCGCGACGCCCGCGATGGTCACGCGCGACGGGACGGACGGCGTCACGGTTCGCGTCACGACGCGCGGCGCGGGGTATCTAGTCCTTTCCGATGCCTTCTTCCCCGGCTGGCGTGCGACCATCGACGGGCGCGACGGCACGGTTCTCCAGGCCGATCTCGCCTTTCGGGCCGTCTATCTGCCCGGCGGGGGCGACCATATCATCGTCTTCCGCTATCGCCCGGTCTGGTGGCCGGTCGGCTGGATCATCGCCGCGCTGACGGCTCTCGCGACGCTCGTGCTGCTCATCGCGACGCCCTATCTGCGGCGGAGGCGGCGCTAGTGCGCGGGCGGCATCACGCCATCTGCGGGGCGGCCATCGCGGCGCCAGCGATCCTCTATTTGACGCGGGGGAGCATTGGCGCGGTCATCGTCGGCGTGCCGGTCGCGACACTGGGCGCGATGCTGCCGGATATCGACACGCGGCAGTTCCCGTTGCAGGGCGAAGTCTGGCGCGGCTGGAAGCGACTGGCGAAGACGGCGCAGTCGCGCGGTGTGCTCGGTATGCCCTTCGCGCTCGCCGCGATCATTGTCGGCGCGGTGATGGCGGGCTTCCTCGGCACGCTCTCCTGGCTCGTGCGGCGGGTTGTCTCGCATCGCGGCTTCACACATACCGTCTTCTGCACCGCGCTAATCGGCCTCGGCGCGACCTGGGCCAGCCTGCGGCTCGTCGGCTCCTCGGTACCGGGTATCGCGCTGACGATTGGCTACGCCTCGCACCTCGCCACCGACGCGATGACCTATCGCGGTGTCGATGCCTTCCAACCGCTGCTGCCGCTCACCGTCCATCTCCTGCCGCCCGGACTGCGCTTCGGCAATGGGGGAGTGCGGGAGGGCGTGGCCGTCTTCACCATCGTCGTCGCCGCCATCCTCGGCATCGCCACCGCCTACGCCCGCTTCGGCCCGCGCTTGTAGGGATAAACCTAGTGTCTACTCAGATGAGGTGATCGAGCATGTGGTATACTCTCATCCATGCAAGCATCTCTTTTCGTCCGTCCACTGACGGACACCGAACGCGAGACGTTGATGGCGGGATTGCACTCTCCCGC
>JBPCMC010000455.1:0-8387 GCA_051002645.1 Thermomicrobiales bacterium | reverse complement strand
CATCGGCTCGTGGAACTCGTTCGTCTGGCCGCTGATCGTCACGACAAACGCCAACGTCCGGCCGATTCAGGTTGGCCTCTCGCAACTGAAGAGTGACGCCGGGAACAATAACTTCCCCGTGATGATGGCGGGCACGGCATTGACGATCATTCCGATTGCGGCCCTCTATTTCTTCGTGCAGCGCCAGTTGATCGAGGGTGTTGCGTCGTCCGGCGTCAAGGGATAGCCGGGGATATCTAACCCCTCCCGCCCGGAGGGCACCCGCCCTTCCCCAGTGGGGAAGGGGGAGAAATGCGGGATGAGATTGGGACATGTTCTACGGGCGATGCGTATCGTCCGGCTCCCCTCCCGCGTCGGGAGGGGTCAGGGGTGGGTTATCGATGAAGGAGTGGTCAACGTGAGCGAGCGACTGTTTGGCAAGCGATTGAGCCGGCGCATGATGCTCGGCGGTATGGCGGGGAGCGCAGCCGCCGCCATCCTCGCGGCGTGCGGGAGCAGCAACGCGACCGATACGCCGAAGCCGGCGGGTACGACCGCCCCGTCATCCGGCACGGCGGCGACGACGGCGCCCACCACCGCTGCGGCCGCGACGACAGCTCCGACTAAGTCGGCTGCCACCACCGGCGCGGCGAGCACAACGGCCCCCGCTGTCTCGACCTCGGCGAGCGGCACGTCCGCCTCGGCCTCCGGCTCGACGACGGGCAGCGCGACGACGGCCAGCGGTTCGGCAGTCGCCGGAGGCGTTGATACGTCCAAGCTTGCGGTGGGCCAATCGGTTGTGGCGCAGAAGTTCGCGACGACGGCGGGCCAGGGGAGCGATGTCGACAAGGTTGACTTGAAGGGCAAGACGGTCCAGGTGGATTTCTGGCACGTCCAGACGAAGCAGAATGAAGAGGCGCTGAAGAAGATCGCGGCGGATTTCAATGCCGCCAACCCCGGCATCACCGTCACGCCTCAGTATATTGGGAGCTATGACGTGATCGCCCAGAAAATTCAGGTCGGTATCCAGGCGAAGCAGGTGCCCGCAATGGCGGTCGGCTACGAGAACAACGTCGCCAATTATCAGCAGGCGAACGCCTTGCTCGACTTGACGCCGTACATCAACAGCAAGACCTACGGCTGGACGAAGGATGACCTGGCGGATATCTTCCCCGGCTTCCTCGACCGGAATATCTACCCGGACTTCAAGAATCAGATCCTCTCCGCGCCCTTCACGTCGTCGCTCCTGATGATGTGGTACAACGCGGACATGCTCAAGTCGGTCGGCTTCAACGGCCCGGCGAAGACGTGGGATGAGTTCAAGGCGCAGGCGGCGGCGACCCTTAAGGTGGGCAAGAAGGGCTTCCCGATGCGGACGGACGCCTCCGTGATCGACGGCATGGTCTTTTCCTTCGGCGGCGATGTGATCACTGCGGACAATAAGAAGGGGAAGTTCGACTCGGCGCAGGCGCTCTCCGCCCTCCAGGTGATCGAGGATATGGCGAAGGCGGGGACTGCGTTCACCATCGACACGGCGAACAATGAGGACCAGTCGCTCTTCACGAACGGTGATGCCCCCTTCTTCGTCGGTTCCAGCACCGGCCGCGCCTACATCGGCGCCGCGATGCTGAAGGACCCGAATGACCCGACAAAGGGCGACCGATTCGCCTGGAATGGCACGGTCATACCGCAGAGCGCCGACAATCTCACCAATCCGAAGACGGCGCTCTATGGTGCGAACGCGATCCTCTTCAAGAGCACGCCGGAGCAGCAGTTGGCCTCTTGGCTCTTCCTCAAGTATTTCACCTCGAAGGATGTCACATCGTTCTGGTCCATCCAGTCCGGCTATCTGCCCGTGCGCAAATCCGCCGCCGAGTCGGATACCTTCAAGACATTCGTCAACGGCAAGCCGCTCAACCGTGCTGCATTTGATATCGCGCAGGACGGCAAGGGCGAGCCACAGCCCGGCGGCTGGTCGAAGGCGCGCACGGACATCCAGAACGCGGAGACGCAGTTGCTCAACAAGCAACTGACCGCTAAGGATGCCGCGTCGCAGATTCAGTCAAAGGTCAACGACGATCTCGCCAACGGGTAATCCCCAGTCATCATCTGCATCTCTCGGGGGCCGCAACGCGCGGCCCCGCTTAATTGTCGCGTAGGCTATAGCCTGCGCGACCAATCAGGCCTCGTTAGAGCGGTATCGTCCCGACAAGCCGTGTCTGGGCATCACAGTACCAGAGGACGCCGTCATGGTACGTGAGGCCATGCGGGTCGGGGCCTTCGGTGGGGCCGGGGTCCATCGCGAGGACGCGGCGCACGTCGCCATCCAGCGTGTAGCCGGTGATCGTGCGGTCGGTCGTCTCCGCGACCCAGAGGAGGTCGCCGTCCCAGGCGAGGCCGTGTGGACGGTTGCCGGGAGCGGGGAACTGCCGGAGGATCGCGCCGGTCGCCGGGTCGAGTTCGTAGGTGGTCGCGGCGGGCGGCACCGTCACCCAGAGTTTGCCGTCGATCCATTCCAGCCCGTGCGCGCCGCTCTTGCCCGCGCTGGGCGTCGGCAGCCGCGTCAATTCGAGGCCATCGACCGTGTAGCGGAAGAGTTCAATCGGCGTGAAGGTGGAGGCGACCCAGAGCGCTTCGCCATCGAAGGTGATACCGCTCGAATGGTGTGTCGTGGTCGGGAACTGCCGGAGCACATGCCCGTCCCGCCAATTGAGGAGATAGACATCGAGGTCATCCTGATCGATCACCCAGAGGCCCGCGTCGGTCGCCTGCAAGCCGTTCGGCTGCGGTCCGGGGGTCTGCCAGCGCGGTTCGCCGCGCACCTGCTCAACCTGTGGCGTCATGCGCTTCCTCCTTGCGCGCTACTGCGGCAATCGCCGCCACGACATTATTCCCAACCCTGACGCGTGCGCCCGCCCGTCATCTCGAAGGGGCCGACGGGCCAGCGGAAGCAGCCCTTGAGCAGTGCATCTACCTGCTCCGGCGTCGCGCTTCCTTCGGCGACGATCTGCCGCGCCTCGCGGATGACCACGCCCATGATGCGATTCGCCACGAACCCCCAGTGCCGCGTGTCATCGTTGATCACCTGCGGGTCTTTGCCACAGCGCGCCGCCACCGCCACAACCGCGTCGCGCGTCTCGTCGCTCGTCTCTTTGTGTACCGTAATCTCCGCCAGCCGCATCACCGGCACCGGGGAGGCGAAGTGCCAGCCGATCACCTGCGCGGGCCGGTCGGTGGCGTAGGCGAGACCGGCAATCGGGAAGCCGGAGGTGTTGGAGGCGAGGATGGCGTGCGCGGGGGTAAGTTGGTCCAGTTGCCGGAAGACGCGCACTTTGAGGCCGAGGTCCTCCGGCACCGCCTCGATGACGAGATCGACACCCGCACAGGCGGCGGCGAGATCGGTGAAGGTGGCGATGTGCTCCAATGCGGCGCTCATCTGCGCCTCCGTCACCTTGCCGAGCGTGATGCCGCGCCGCAGTCCGTACTTGCCGTGCTCGATCCGCTCCAGCGCGTTGGTGAGCGCCTCCGCACGGACATCGTAGAGATGCACATCATAGCCGCCCGCCGCCAGCACCTGCGCGATGCCTGTCCCCATCACGCCCGACCCGATCATCGCCACCGTCTTGACTTCCATCCGTCTCTTCCCGCCCTTCCGTCTGATGTGGCGACGCAAACACAGCGTGGCAACCACGAATCCCGGCACGCTTCTTCGCGAACTGCCGACCCTTTATACCAAATGTGCGCGACGAATCCGCGTCGCCGAGACGGGAATGAGCCACCAAGACACCAAGAACACCAAGAACACCAAGAGAGAAAGGAGTTGCATTTCCTTGGTGTTCTTGGTGTCTTGGTGGTTAAGTTCCCCCTGTTTTGCAACTGTCTTAGCCGGGCGCGTCGTCGCCGAGGAGGATGACGATATCCGCGCTCGCCACACCGGGCGGGCGCTTCCCCTTCCCGTTGATGCTCGCCGCCGGCAACCCGAGCGTCGCCGCGAGGGCTTGCGCGGTCTTCGCATCGCTCGCCGCGAAATAGAGGAGTTGCGTCTTCGGCACCGCCCCCTTCGTCCCGACCGGCGCGTCGATGAAGGAGGTGTTCGCGTAGCCCTGCTGCCGCAGCGTGTTGCTCATTCTACTGGCGATGCCGACTCGATTCGTCGCGTTCTCCACGACAATCGTCGCGTCCTTGTTCAGCCCGCCGTTCGCCTGGGCGGCGATATAGTCTTTGTTCTCCTTCGGCGAGAACTCCTTCGCCCGCTGCCGCGCCTGCGTCCAGTCGATCGTCGTATAGAAGACATTGTTGATCGTGGTGCTCCCATACAGGTCATTCAGCCCGATCTGCCGGATCGCGCTCCCCTTGATGCCGACGCCGAACTTCGCGAAGGCCAGCCCCTGATCCTTGAGCGGGAAGTCCGTCTTGACCGTGGAGCCGAATGCGTCGATCAGGTCGGTCGCTTTGGAGAGCAGGTTCAGTTGCAGCGCCTGCTGCCGGATACCGAGCAGGACCTGCTGCTGGCGGGCATTGCGCCCGTAGTCGTCGTCGCCGTGCCGGGAGCGGGCGAACTCAAGCGCCGTCGCGCCATCGAGGTGCATCGTCCCCGCCGGGAAGAAGACGCGCGTGTATTGATAATCCGGCGTCGGGTACTCGTCGTCCTTGAAGGGATAGGGGTTATCGACCGTGACGCCGCCGACCGCGTCGACGATTTTCACCAGGCCGCCGAAGTCCACCTGCGCGTAGTAGTCGATCTGGATGCGGAAATTCTGCTCGATGGTGTCCCGCACGAGCGTGGAACCGCCTTGCCCCGCGTGCCCCCCCGCCTCCAGATAGTGATTCCCCGCGCCCGTCGCGTAGACATCGGCCATCTTGCCGACGCCGAAGCCGCCCGCGATTGTTACGCGCAGATCGCGCGGGATCGACATCATATGCACGGTGTCATCCGGGTTGCTCGGATCGGTATAGACGAGGATGATCGTGTCCGATTGCGGAGTGGTATCCCCCTCGCGGGCGTCCACGCCGATCAGCATTATTGTGAAGGGGTCCTTGCGGTCGAAATGGACGGCGGCGATTGGATCAATCGTCGCGGCCGGCGCGTCGGTTGCGATCGGTTCGATTGTTCCGAGCGGGTTTGCCGTGTTCGTCGGGCGCGGCGCGCCGGTCACCGCCCCAGCCGAATTGCCGCGCGGCAGCGTCGGCTGCACGATCGTATCGAGCGCCCGTTGGGTATGCCGCACGACATTGATCGTATAGGCGCCGACAGCGGCGATGAGCAGCATAGGCAGTACCGCGACGAGATAGACCCACGGCGCGACCGTGCGTCGCTGTGCGGTCGTGTCAGCGGCTTTGGCGCGAGACCGCACCGACGATTCCCGTGGCGCGCTCTCCGCGCCGGACTTCGCGTCCTCGCTGAGGCGAGCGGCATGGACCATGCGGCGATACTGCCCGCGCACCTTCGGGCTGACCGCACGCTTCGCGCGCATGATGCGGCGAATACTCCTGCGTGCCTTCTGATCCCCCATCATCCCCCCGTCACTCTGCCGCCGCGCCATGCACAATCTCGCACTCGCACCCGTGGCGGTCAAGCCAACAGCGGAAGGGCGCGCCTTCGGTCTTTGGTCAGGGTGAAACGCTTTTTCAATGATACGGCTCGGCGTTGCAATCGCGGAAGGATCGCTGGCATGATGCATCGCACAGCACCGATGGTTGTTTCGAGAGGGGTTAAGTCGGCGTTGAGCACGGGAGCGACGCGGCAGAAGGAGGGATTAGCGTGAAGATCGTCATCGGTCACGAGCAGCCGAACCGGATGTTCCTGCCCCTGCGGGCGGAGTTCCCGGAAGTCGAATTCGTCACCCCGACGAACGCGGCGGAGGAGAAGGCGGCGATGCGCGACGCCGACGCCTACCTCGGCCGGATCGGCGCGGAGGCGTTCGAGGCGGCGGGGCCGTCGCTACGTTGGGTGCATTCCAGCGGCGCGGGCATCGAGACGATGGCGGCGCTCCGCGATCTGGTGGACAGCGATGTCACCGTCACAAATATGCGCGGCGCGCACGGTCGCGCCATCGCCGAGCACGCCTTCGCCATGCTCCTCTCCCTCACGCGCCAACTCGTCCCGCTGATGGAGAATCAGCGGCAGCACGTCTGGCAGTCGCATCGCGGCACGATGCGCGAGTTGACCGGGCAGACGATGGTCGTCGTCGGCATGGGCACGATCGGCAGCACGATTGCGCGCCGGGGCGCCGCTTTCGAGATGCGCGTGATCGGCGTGGATATGCAGCCCATTGAGCCACCGCCGGGCGTCGAGGCAGTCTGGTCGCTCGACCGGCTCGACGAAGCGCTCGGCATCGCCGATGTCGTCGTAATCGCCACGCCACAGACGCACCTGACGCGCGGCATGATGGACGCACGGCGCATCAATCTGATTAAGGAAGACGCCTTCCTCATTGTCATCTCACGCGGCAAGATCGTCGACGAGGCGGCGCTCATCGCTTCCCTCAAAGAAGGTCGGCTCGCGGGCGCGGGGCTCGATGTCACCTACACCGAGCCGCTGCCGCCCGACGATCCACCCTGGGATGCCCCGAACCTCATCCTCACGCCGCACTGCTCCGCCTCCTCCCGGCAGACGAGCGAGCGGACACTGGAGATCGCACGCGAGAACATGCGCCGCTTCATCGCGAACGAACCCTTGATGAACGTCTGCGACAAGCGCGCGGGATTCTGATCGAAACCAGGGGAGCGGGATTGAACCGCCAAGACGCCAAGGACGCCAAGCGGGGAAGAGAAGAAACAGAAATTCTCTTTCCTCTTCTCTCCTTGGCGTCCTTGGCGTCCTTGGCGGTTTTGCGTTCGGTTTAGGTGCGCGCCGGGTTGTCGCCGAGGAATTGATGCGAGAGGCGCTGGAAGTGTTGCAAGGCGCGTTCCTGCCGCAGCATCAGTTTTCCCTGCGGGAGATAGCCGGTGCCGAGGCCGCGCTGCACCGACTCGCAGAGGCCGATATCCTCCATCTGCACTTGCTGGACGAACTCGACGAAGTCGCGCTCCTCCTGCTCGCCGACCGCGTCCACGAAGCAGTATTCGTAGATCGCGCGCGTCTTGCCCGGCCCGAGTGGAAGGAAGAGATTGAGCGAGACATTGCCCGGCCCCGGATAGATATTGACGGTGAAATTGGGCCAGAGGAAAGCGTAGAACCCATCCGTGACGCCGCCGCTGGCATCGTACAGCCCGGCGGAATCCTTCTGCGGGCCGGTCTGGGTCGAGAAGTACTCGTACTCCCGGATGGTGTAGTTGTTCAGGTCGATCAACTGGGTGAAGCCGGGGTGCGCCACCGGGCAGTGGTAGCACTCCAGGTAGTTATCGACGACGACTTTCCAGTTCGCCTCGATAATGTACTCCCGCCGGGCGCGGCGCGTGATCTGTTCCAGCGGCACGCCGGTCCGCGCGACGAACGCCGGTAATTCGCCGAGCACGGACGAGAGCGGCGGCGCGGCGGGGTCGAGATTGACGAAGATGAACGGCCCCCACGTATCCGCCTGCGCCTGGATGAGCGGGAACTGATCGCGGTCGAAGCCCGGTTCGTCGCGCATCCCCGGCGCACCGCGCAGGCTGCCGTCGAGATTGTAGGACCAGGCATGATACGGGCATTGGAAGACCGTGCAGTGCCCGCTCTCCTCGGTCGCCACCTGATGGCCGCGATGGCGACAGACATTGACGAACGCCCGTAGCGTCCCCGCCTCATCGCGCGCGACGATCAGCGGCGCCGTGCCCACGTCGCAGGTGAAATAGTCACCCGGTCGGGAGACCTGCTCGAGCAACCCGACATACTGCCAGCAGCGGCGGAAAATGCGCTCCTGCTCGACCGCGAAGACTGCAGGCTCGGTATACCAGGTGGCCGGGAGCGTCGCGCCCTGGGCGAGCGCCGCACCCAATGATGCCGCTTCGAGTGCGACACGCATCTTCGTTTGCAACGATTTCTCCTTCGCATCATGGCGGCAGCAATGCAGCGCGCATCGTGGGTTAGTGCCGGGAGTGTATCACGATGCCGGAGGTAACGTTTCTCGCGTATTGGTGGCGGCGGGCTTCAGCCTGCTGCAGCGACGTTCGGCAGGCTGAAGTCCGCCGCCACCGATACGCGAGAAACGTTACCTCCGGCATCGTGATACACTCCCGGCATTAATTCACGATGCGTGCTGCAGCGCTGCCGCCATGATGCGAAGGAGAAACCGTTGCAAACGAAGATGCGTGTCGCACTCGAGGCGACATCATTGGGTGCGGCGCTCGCCCAGGGCGCGACGCTCCCGGCCACCTGGTCTCCCAAGCCTGTAGTCTTCGCGGTCGAGCAGGAGCGCATTTTCCGCCGCTGCTGGCAGTATGTCGGGTTGCTCGAGCAGGTCTCCCGACCGGGTGACTATTTCACCTGC